>CAVCYP010000050.1:0-11269 GCA_963606545.1 Sphaerochaetaceae bacterium | reverse complement strand
CAGAGATATAACAGCGATAAATCAGTGACAAATAAGCTTTACTGCTCATCCACCACGTTATCTTTTTCAATTAGTTTTGCATTAGTACGTCCAGGAAGAATTTTTTTCCAGAAGGCCTGCGTTCCAGAGTAGATTTGCTCAAACTCGTCTTCGCTTTCCTTGAGGGCAGACTGCCATGCAGCGCCAAAGCCTGGGCTGTTGATGATGAGACGGTCAACGGCTTTTTGATAAACCTGAAGGCGCTGAACTTCTGCTCTGCCCGGCTTTTGTGCAAGAGCAGCATTAGTAACTCTAAGGTTTTCATTAGCTTTTTTAAGCTCTTCATTTTCAGCCTTAAGCTTGTTCAGTCCTGCAGATTCAATGTCCATTCTGTCTGCCAGAAGACCCTTGAGGCGGGCAATTTCATCTTTGCCTTTCTTATCAATTTCGCTCTTTGTAATCGACTGCCAAATATATACAATGATTGCAATTATAAGCCCAATTCCAAGGCCAATCAGTAACTTATCCATATAGTTCTCCAAAAGGTGGCCCACCAAGGTAGGCCACTTGATAACTACAATATACTAACTCAGGGCGCAGTTTTCAACAGCTAAAGCGGTCAATAACTGCGCTCTCGCTGTTGGCAATAGGTTCTGGCATGGAAACTCTGCCATCAAAGACAGCCATATCTTTAAAGCCTATGCCAGTTAGAAGCACGCAAATATCGGCCTTGGAGCCAAAGCGTTCTTTGAGCATGGCGCTGTCTTTTTCAAGTGCGGCCCAAGCGGTGGCGCTGGCTGGTTCTACAAAGATGCCACTGTCGTGGACAAGCTTCATTTGGGCGTCTAGGATTTCTTTTTCGCTGACTTGTGTACACCAGCCATCATAGGCTTTTAGGTACTGGACAGCCATGCGACCGCTAGCTGGGATATCTACGGAGATGGAGTCGGCGCGGGTAGAGGCTTCAATTGACTTGAACTGGCCGGTTGCAAAGGCCTGGCTTATTGCATTGGACTTTTCGCTTTGGGCACAGACAATGTGTGGAATGTGGTCAGTAAGACCGGCTTGCATGAGGTCATAGAAGCCCTTGTAGACACCGCTGATGATGCAGCCGTCTCCAACTGGGACGTAGACAATGTCTGGAATCTTTCTGCCAAGCTGTTCAAAGAGCTCAATGGAGATGCTCTTTTTGCCTTCAATTGTCATTGGGTTATAAGCTGTGTTACGGTTGATGCCACCAAAGTGCTTAGTGTAGGCAATGGAAAGAAGGAAGGCATCATCATAGGTGCCGTCAACAGGAACAACGGTTGCGCCATAGAGAACACTCTGCATGAGTTTGTTTATTGGAGCTGTCTTTGGAACAAAGAGGATGATGTCAAGGCCGTAGGCGGCACCGGCACAGCTCATTGCTGCACCTGCGTTGCCGGTGGAGGCTAGGGCAATCTTCTTTGTATTGTGAGCAATGGCTTGGGCCGCAATGAGCTGGCTGGCTCTGTCTTTAAAAGAGCCAGAGGGGAGGTAAGCATCCATTTTGCAGTAGACATTTTCAAGCCCAATTTGCTGGTTTATGCGCATTGGTTTGACAATTGGCGTTATTCCTACCGGATAGACTTCCTTATTAGGAACATTATAAGGGAAGAAATCATAGATTGAAACATGATCTTTTTTCTTGAGCTCCTGTAGCTCGTTCTTATCATAAATGACTTTTAGGTATCCGCGAGGAAATTCGCCTTCCTTGGATTTTGCTGCACACTCTGGGCATTGATAAATAATCTCGTCAGTGACAAATTCTTTGCCACAGTCAACGCATACATATTTAAATTTCATGTTGTACTCCTAAATTTGTACTCCTAAATTTGTACTCCTAAATTTGCATTTTTAATACAATTTTAGCTGAGATTTTCACTGAGACTTTCAAAGAAAAAAAGGCTGCCCGTGAGAGCAGCCTTTCTTAATCTATTAAACTCAGTCAGCAAGAACTTCTTTGTTGAAGTCTTCAATGAGCTTATCAATTTCTTCTGCCATTGGAGGGATTGAGGTCCAGTAGTCTCTGTCGTACCACTGTGCGTTAATCTCTTCATAGGTCTTGCCCTGCTGCTCAACCCAAGTGTAGTACTTGAGGTTGTGGATGCGGAGTCTGTCATAGTAACCAAGCTCAAGAGCATCCTGATAGCTCTGGTGGAGAAGGGCACCACTGTGAACTCTAGCAGCTTCCATCTCTGTGAACTTACCCTGCTGCTGATCAAGCTCTGCAAGTCTTGTCTTGTACATGACAGAAGAGTCTGTGCAGATTGTGAAGACAACATCATCCTCGTCCATCTCATAATACTTAGCCATCTTGATAGCGCTGAGGGTGTTACCAATACCAGAAATACCAAAGTACTGGAGGTCAGCAATCTGCTTGTCTGTAAGGCCAACAGTTTCTTTGAGATACTTGATACCAGCTGGCTCGTTGAAGAGTCTGTAGATATCCATACAATCCTGGTCATCAATAGCACAAATCATGTCAGTATTCTTTACGTTGTGGATCCATGGTACATGCTTGTCGCCAATACCTTCAATTCTATGTCCACCAAAACCGTTTCTAAGAAGGGTTGGGCACTGCTTTGCTTCGCCTGCTGCAATTACCATGTGTGGGTAAACCTTCTTGAGATGGTCACCAGCTGCCAAGGTTCCGCCGCTTCCTGTTGATGATGCATAACCGCGAACGTTCTCTGGCTTGACACCAAGCTTCTCAAGAACTTCAAGGATTGCAGCACCAGTTACTGTGTAATGCCAGAGGTAATTCTCAAACTGCTCAAACTGGTTGAAGATAACAATGTGTTTGCCTCTTTCTGCATCCAGCTCGTGGCACTTATCAAAGATTTCTTTGACGTTGGACTCACAACCAGGAGTTGCAATAACTTCACCAGCAACTGTCTTGAGCCAGTTGAATCTTTCCTGTGACATTTCTGCTGGGAGGATAGCAATGGACTTACATCCAAGAAGTGCGCTGTTGTAAGCACCACCACGGCAATAGTTACCGGTTGATGGCCATACAGCCTGCTGATTCTGAGCATCAAAGTTTCCTGTTGCCAATGCTGGGGCCAAGCAGGAGTAGGTTGCTCCAACTTTGTGTGCGCCGGTTGGGAAGAACTTTCCAACTAGTGCATAAATGTGTGCCTTAACTCCGGTGAGCTGTTTTGGAACTTCAATGTAGTTGACTCCACCAAATCCGCCGCCTTTCTCAACAGGTTCATTCTTCCATGTAATTCTGAAAAGGTTTACAGGGTTAACGTCCCAAAGGCCAGTCTTAGCAAGCTTAGCCTTGATTTCTGCAGGAACTGTTGATGGGTCTACCATCTGCTTGAAGGTTGGGAGAATGATTCCCTTTTCCTTACAAAGCTGGATGTTCCTTGCTCTAACTTCTTTGTTCATGTTCAAATTGATGAGCATCTCTTCCTCCGTAGCTTAAAGATAGCTTAAAGCTGAATGTACAAAATAATATGACGATTTTTAACTCTAGTTTTTACCGTCAATGCATGGCTCTGAACCACACAAAGTAGATTATTGCACAGCTTTTTTCATATGTAAATAGAAATTTTAACCGATTTTTAGATAAATCTAAGTTTTTGTCTTGGTATTTGCGTTTTAACTAAATTTCATTGTTTAAAATTGCGATATATGAAGATTAATTTAATCTCGTCTCAGTTGTTCAGCCTCTATCTCTAGATACCAACAATTTTTGCAACAAATGTTGCCTTTTGTTGCATTTTTGATTGACTTTGAAAAGATATGGTTTAGAATATACGTTAGAACATTATGAAAAAAGGAGAGCCAGCAATGGGAGACCGAATGAGACCAGTTCCTTTTGAAGAACTGATGGAAAGAATATTTTCTGAATATAGAAATCATGGAACTATATTTGGTATTAGCAAGGAGAATTTCCATAAGCCGTCCGCAAAACACTCAATTGAAGTTTTTGGTCAGAAGTGCGCAACTCCACTGGGACCTGCAGCAGGACCACATACACAGCTTGCACAAAATATCGTTAGTGCATATCTAGTTGGTGGAAGATTTATGGAACTCAAGACAGTTCAAATCATGGATCATCTTGAGATTGCCAAGCCTTGTATTGATGCAAGAGACGAAGGCCACAACGTAGAGTGGTCAACCGAGTACACTCTTGAAAAAGCCTTTGACGAATATTTGAAGGCATGGTTTGCAGTACACGCAATACAGGCTGCCCTTAGTGGAAAGTTTGATGAACCAGACTTCATTTTTAACATGAGCGTTGGTTATAACCTTGAAGGTATTAAGCAGCCAAAGATGCAAACATATATAGATAATATGATGGATGCATCTAAGAGCCCATTGTTTGAGCAGTACAAAGCAGCTTTCAAGGCAATGATTGAAGATGATGAACTCTTGTGTGGTTCTGATCTTGAAAAGAGCGGAAAGGCTCTCAAGGATGTAGCAGAAAAGATTAGTCCTGTTATTTGTAAGAGTGTAACAATTTCAACAATGCATGGTTGTCCTCCAACAGAGATTGAAGCAATTTGTCGTTATATGCTTACAGAGAAAAAGCTTAATACGTTTGTTAAGCTCAATCCAACCCTCTTGGGCTATGATGAAGTCAGAGCTATTTTGGACGATATTGGATTTAATCACGTTACCCTTAAGAGAGAGAGTTTTGAGCACGATCTTCAGTATCCAGATGCCATTGCTATGTTGCACAGACTTGTAGATTTGGCAAAAGAGCAAAAGCTTGGATTTGGTGTAAAGCTTACAAATACGCTTGGTAACGTCAATGATGGAAAGGTTCTCCCTGGTGAAGAAAGATACATGTCAGGAAGAGCTCTTCTTCCAATTTCCACCAAGGTTGCAGCTAAGCTCAGCGCAGAGTTTGATGGCAAGCTCCCTGTTTCCTATTCCGGTGGATGTACCGTCTACTCAGTACAGGATATCTTTGACACAGGTATTAGACCAATTACCCTTGCAACAGATATGCTTAAACCAGGTGGATACTCAAGAATGGCCCAAATGGCTGACATCCTTGAAAAAAATAGCAAGACATGGGGCAAAAAGGACATTGATGCCAAGGCAGTTGAAGAACTTTGCCAGAAGGCAAGAAGCAGTTATTACTCACAGAAAGACTTCCGTGGAGATGCCAAGGCTAAAGTTGCAGGCGAACTTCCAATGTTTGACTGCTATGTCTCTCCTTGTATGATGGCATGTCCAATTCACCAGAATATTCCTGACTATATTAGTCTTGTTGGCGAAGGCAAGTATGCAGAAGCTCTTGATGTTATCTATCAGGAGAACGCTCTTCCTAATATTACCTGCAACATTTGTGATCATCAGTGCCAGTTCCACTGCGCAAGAATGGAGTACGAAGGCGCCGTTCAAATTAGAGAGATGAAGAAGATTGCAGTAGAGAATGGAACTGAAGAATATCTTAGAAGATACTTTGAAGCTCCACAGGCTCCAGCTGATGTTAAGGCTGCTGTTATTGGTGCAGGTCCTGCTGGTCTTTCAGCCGCATATTTCCTTGCAAAGTCTGGATTTGATACAACAATCTTTGAGAAGGCTGAAAATGCAGGTGGTGTTGTTGCCAACATCATTCCTAACTTCAGAATTGATCCAAAAGCAATTCAGGCAGACATTGACCACGTTGCAAGACACGGTGTTAAGTTCAACTATGGCGTAAAACGTGAAGAGGTAACCGTTAAGGCTCTCAAGGATGCAGGTTATGACTACATCTACTACGCAGTTGGAAGTGAAAAAGACAACGAAATCAAGGTTGAAGGCAACAAGAAAGTCTATGGCGCACTTGAATTCCTAGAAGCCTTCAAGGCAGACAAAGCTTTAGCCATGCTTGATAAAAACGTTGTCGTAACAGGTGGCGGAAACACTGCAATGGATAGCGCAAGAGCCGCAAAACGCACCGCAGGCGTAGAAAACGTCACAGTCGTCTACCGCAGAACTGAAAAAGAAATGCCAGCTGACCCAGACGAGTACAAACTTGCCAAGGCCGATGGTATTAACTTTGTCTTCCTTGCTAACCCAAAGAGCATGAATGACGGAAAACTCATCTGCACCAAGATGGAGCTTGGCGAGCCCGATGCTTCCGGCAGACGCCGCCCAGTTGAAACTAATGAAACTGTTGAGATTCCTTGCGACGTTCTCATCACAGCTATTGGCGAGCACGCAGATTCTGAAGCCCTTACTTGGTATGGACTTCCAGTAAATGAGAAGGGTTGGCCAGTTGTAAATCCAGATACCAATGAAAGCCCAGTTGAAGACGTATATGCAATTGGAGATGTTCAGAGCGGTCCATCCACAGTTGTAAGATGTATTGCATCGGCTAGAAAAGCTGTTGAGGCAACCATAGACAAGGTTTTGGATTCCGTGAAGGATGCAGAGATTGAAGACGCAAAGTGTAGCGGTTGCAATGGCTGCACAGATTCAGAGGGTTGTGAAGGTTGCAATCAGGAAGGCTGCAAGGATAACAGCAACTGTGACTGCAAGAAGAATGCTCCTGAAGAGGATGAAGAGCTTGATGAAGAGTATCTAGAAGATGAAGACAACTTCTTCAAGGATGTTCAGGCAAGAAAGACTCATATTTGCCTGGATTGCAAGACTCCATGCTCAAATGCAAAAGACTTTGCAAAGAGAGAAGCAAGTCGCTGTATGGATTGTACTTATTACTGCAACAAGTGTGTTGATGTATGTCCAAACCGTGCCAACGTTGCAATTGATATGCGCTTCTCTGATGCAACAGAGGATCCATTCCAGATTCTTCACTTGGATGCTTTCTGCAACGAATGTGGAAACTGTGCAAGCTTCTGTAACCATGAGGGCAGACCTTACAAGGATAAGTTCACACTCTTTAGCAGACGGGATGACTTTGAGGATAGCACCAACAGTGGTTTCTATGTAGAAGGTGAGACGGTTTTGGTCAGACTCAAGGACAAGATTGTAGAATGCAGTATTGATGGTGACGGCAACCTCCTTGGTGAGGTCCCAACTTTGGTTAAGGATCTCATTGAACAGGTATTCCTTTGCTATGATTACCTTCTTACCCGTGTGGAGGAGTGATAATGACGCTGGTTATTAGAAACGCAAAAGTTATTCAAACCATGGAACCAGTTGAGGTTCTTGAAGGTGTTGATATTGTTATTGAAAACGACCTGATTAAGGCTGTTGGCAAGAATGCCGGCAGCCAGGTTAAGGCTGACAAGGTACTTGAAGCTGAAGGTAAGTATGTCATTCCTGGCATGATTTGCGGCCATCACCACTATTACAGTGGCCTTAGCCGAGGTATGCAAATTTCTGCTGGACCACAGACAGATTTGATTCAGACCCTCAAGGAATGGTGGTGGCGCTTAGACAGAGCTCTTGATGAAGAATCTTTGTACTACAGTTCCCTAATTTGCACACTTGATGCAATAAAAAACGGTACAACTACTTGTATAGACCATCATGAGAGTCCAAATTACATTGGTGGATCTCTTTCAACCGTTGCAAAGGGAATGGAAAAGTTTGGTCTCAGAGGCATTGTGGCTTACGGTATTACAGACCGCAACTACGGCATGAAAGAGATTAAAGATGGCATTGCTGAAGGCAACAGATTTGCAAAAGAAGTTGATGAGCGCATCAAGCGTGGTGAGAACGTCATGTGTCAGGCAATGGTTGGTGGACATGCTCCATTTACAATTCCTGAAGAAGGAATGGAGCTGCTTGCAGAATCTGCAAAGCTTACCGGAAGAGGTGCTCATATTCACGTAGCTGAAGGCGATTACGACCAAATCTGGTCCCATCACTTCTATAACATGGACATCCTTGATCGTCTTGATAAGCATGGACTTCTTACTGATAAGACTCTTCTTGTTCATGGTATTTACCTCAATGAACATGAAGTTGAACTTCTCAATGAGAGAGGTTGCTATCTTGCACACAATCCAAGAAGCAATATGAACAATGAAGTTGGTTATAGTAAGTATATTCCAAAGATTAAGAACTTGATTTTGGGAACTGACGGCTGTGGAAGCAACATGTTTGAAGAAATCAAGATTGCTTTCTTCAAGAATAGAGATGCTATTGGACCATATTGGCCAGGCGATTACATGGCAGCTTTGACAAGAGCTAATAAGTTCTTGGAAAAGTACTTTGTTGGCGACAAGTTTGGAAGAATCGAGCCGGGTTATAAGGCAGATTTGGACATTCTTTCTTACCAGAATCCAACTCCGCTTAATGCTGGTAATGCTGGTGGACATCTTGTCTGGGGCATGAGCAGTAATTGCGTTGAATCTGTCATTATCAATGGAAAGCTTGTCATGGAGAACCGACAGTTTGACTTTGATGAAAAGGAAATTTATGCAAAGGCTGCCGAGGTTGCTAAAAAGCTTTGGGCAAGAACTGATGCAATGCCTGCAACTGGAACAAGTGGAATTGTAAGGTAATACTTATGGTATTATTTTTGAGAAAATAGTATTCTAGAAAGTGGCCGCAACTTAGGTTGCGGCTTACGTGTTTTAAAATACGCCATTAATTTTTTTAAAATTTAATGGAATAAATTAATGGAACCTTTCAAAACACAAAAATGCAGCATAAGGTTGATTGGGAGGAAAAATGGTAGCACATGATATCTCAAAAGCTGTAAGAAGAGTTGATGCAGTATCCAAAAGTGAAGGAACTGCTAAATACATTTCTGATTATGATTTTGCTGATTGCCTTTGGGGACGATTAGTTCGTTCAAGCATCCCAAGGGGAATCATCAAGAGCATCACTTTACCTGAAATGCCAGAAGGCTACAGGTTTATCACCTACAAAGACATTCCAGAAGGTGGCCACAACTACCTTCACATGATTGCAACAGACTGGAAGTGCTTTGCAGAAAATGATGTCAGATACGTTGGTGAGACTATCGGGATTATGGTAGGTCCGGATAAGACTACCGTTGAAGATCTCAGAGAGCAAATCAAGATTGAGTATGAGGAGCAGGAACCGGCTGTCTCCATTGATGAAGGCGTTGCGTGTAAGGGTGGCGCTTTCGTTAATTCGGACAACATTCACTGTCGTTTGAAGTTGGAAGTTGGCAATGTGGAGGAGGCTTTCAAGAAGGCAGACCGCATTGTGGAAGAGACAATTGAAACAGGCTTCCAGGAACATATTTACCTTGAAACAAATGGTGCTTGCTGCGTTCCAAATGGCGATGGCTACAAGTTTTACGCTTCTGCTCAGTGTCCGTTCTATATTACAAAATCGGTTGCACCAGTTTTGGGCATTGATCCAAGTAAGATTACAGTTCAGCAGACGGTAACCGGTGGTGCTTTTGGTGGAAAAGAGCACTTCCCAGATGTAGTTTGCGGACCTCTGCTTTTGGCTTGTTACGTGATGAAAAAGGGCGTAAAGATGGTTTTTGACAGAGAAGAAGACATTGAAAACTCTGTTAAAAGACATCCTTCCAAGACCGTTTTCAAGACAGCTTTGGACAAAGACGGCAACATCCTTGCTATGGACAGCGTAGTTTATTACAACGTAGGTGGTTATCTTTCTTCTTCTTTCGTTGTTCTTCAGAGAGGCTGCTTCCATGTAACCGGTTGTTACAGCTTCCCAAACATGAGAACCGTGGGCCTTGGAGTTGCCACCAACACCTTCCCAAGCTGTGCCTTCAGAGGCTTTGGCGCTCCACAGACGCTCTTTGCAGTTGAAACTCACATGTGCCACCTTGCTGAAATGCAGGGCCTAGATCCACTTGAGTACAAAAAGCGCTACTTCATTAAGCAGGGCGATACCACCAGCACTAACGGCAAAATAGTAGAACGCGTCATGATACCTGAAATGCTTGATCAGGTCCTCAAGGCCAGCGACTACGAAAGAAAAATTAAAGAATACAAATGGGGCTGCGGAAAGGGCATTGGAATCTCCTTCTACAACCACGGTGGCGCCTTCACCGGTAACGGCGAGCAAGCCATCATCAAAGGCCGCTGCCAGCTCCACAAGTTCAAAGACGGCACAGTAGAAATCCTCTGCAGCCAAACAGAAATGGGCCAGGGCTTCCACACCATCCTCCCAAAGATAGCCGCCTACGTGCTTGAAATCCCACGCGAGAAGGTCATCTTCTTAGACCCCGATACCTCTAGAGTTCCAGATTCAGGACCTACTGCCGCTTCCAGATCTACAATGATTGTTGGAGAACTGGTTGAACGTGCAGCCAGACTTATGAAACCAAGATACGACAAAGAGGAAGACTTCACAGTTGAAACTCACTACGAGCATCCAGAAGGTTATCCATGGGATCAGAGCACCTTCCAAGGCTATGCTTACCTTGGTTACGGCTGGGGCGTTTGCGCAGTAGAAGTTGAAGTTGACCCATGTACCGGTGAAGTTACCACCAAGGGCGTTTGGTCCAGCCATGACTGCGGACATCTCATTGATGAAATGATTGTTCACGGTCAGGTCAACGGCGGAATCCTTCAAGGCATTGGTTGGGCTTCTACTGAAGTCTTGAAGAACGTTGGCGGACATTTCAAACAGACCTCAATGAGTGATTACATTGTTCCAACTTCAATGGATTGTCCAAAACAGGGCGTCTACTTTGTAGAAAACCCGTACGAGTGGGGACCATTTGGAGCCAAGGGAATGGGAGAATTGGTCTTCAACGGAAGTGGTGCTGCCTACATTGATGCTCTATCAAGGGCAATTGGTAAGAAAATAAGCGCAATTCCTGTTCCTACAGAAGACGTTATGGGCTATATGCTTAACGGAAAAGACTTAAGGGAGAGTTTGTGATGGAAGTAAAAATTTCATTTAAGTTAAACGGAAAAGACGTGAGCATTGTCACAGATCCTCTCAGACGTCTTATTGATGTTCTAAGAGAAGATTTTGGCTGTGTTGGAGTAAAAGAAGGTTGTAGTGAAGGCGAGTGTGGAGCTTGTTCCATCATTTTCAATGGTAAAATTGTTACCCCTTGTCTCATTCCAGTTGGAGCTGCTGATGGTCAGGACCTTATGACCATTGAAGGCCTCAAGGAAAAGGAAGAAGGACAGGTTATTATTCAGGCCTTTGCAGACGGCGGTGCTGTTCAGTGTGGTTTCTGCATTCCAGGTATGGTAATTGCCGCCTATTATCTCCTTTCTAGAAATCCAAATCCAACTGAAGCAGAAATTAGACTTGGAATTAGCGGAAATATCTGCCGTTGTACCGGCTATGACCTAATTGTTGAAAGCATTAAGCTTGCAGCAGAAAGAGGAGCACACTTATGGAAGAAGTGAAAAATGAAGTAATGTGCTACATGCCAAAGACT
>CAVCYP010000049.1:0-11350 GCA_963606545.1 Sphaerochaetaceae bacterium | reverse complement strand
CCGATCTTTCTTTTGTTCTGAATGAAGATAAAACTTATAAAGTAAACAAAGCCAATGACTCTATTTCAGATGTTACAATCCCTGAGGTGTATCATGGGGCTAAGGTGACGACAATTGGAGATTTCAGCGGTTCAAACGTCAAGAGTGTTAAATTTGAAAAGCCTGAAAACATCACTGCACTCGATAGTGATAGTAGCTCTTTCAAAAATTGTATTAACCTCTCTACAATAGATCTTTCAAAAACAAAAATTAAGAAACTTGAAAAAAGTACATTCGAAGGATGTCTGGAGCTTACAAGTTTAACCCTTCCGGAGTCTCTAGAAGAGATTGAACGTGCATTCAAGGACTGTGATCAGCTTAAAACAATAGACATCCCTAAGAACATAACAACCATAGCTATCAACGCCTTTGAAGGATCCGGAATAACGACTATAAATATTGATATGCTTGAATCTGAAGCATCTGACGCCCTTAAAAACGGAAGTCCGTGGGGTGCTACTGGGGCAACTGTCAAGTGGAAAACAAAAACTTACGAAGTTGGCGAGACCGGTCCTGCTGGTGGATATGTCTTCTACGATGTCGATGCTGACAATGACGAAGCTACAAACGACGGGCTTGATTCCAAGACGCTTGGCTGGAGATATCTTGAGGCTGCACCTGCTGATTTAACCGGAATTTATACATGGGGAGAGCAAGGTACTGCATATTCTCCGGAAGCGGGAATCGGAGCAGGAAAGGAAAATACAGAGATACTCAAGAAAAACGGGATTGATAACTTCCCTGCAGCTAAAGCATGTGTTAACTGCACTGAAGGCGGCTATACGGACTGGTTTCTCCCGAGTAAAGATGAGCTTAATCTGATGTATGAAAATCTTTATACAAAAGAGTTAGGAGACCTTAAAACAAACAATTTTTACTGGTCGAGTACGGTGTGGTACAACAGTCAATCATGGATTCAATTTTTCATTACTGGCTACCAGGACTACAAATATCGCGACGCCGAAGGTTATGTGCGTCCTATCAGAGCTTTCTAAAAGTATTCAACATCTTAACTCATGCTCCCTGACTTTCAAACGGCAGGGAGCTTTCTTTGTAAGGGCACCTTTGCGGTGGCCTTTTTTACGTCCCAAAAGTACGTGTGAATTGAGTATTCCATTACTACCACAGCTTTTAATTTTGGACTTTACCTTACGAAATTACGCTTATTAGGCTCTGTTGGGCTCGTTCTCTTTGAGCTGCCTGTCAAGGTAGCTGGAGGCGTTAGTAAGGAGGTTGTGCATGAGAGTATCGGCCTCAAATACGTCGCGGTGGGCGATTGCGGAGGTTAAGTCGTTGAAGAAGTGGAGCTCGTTGGAGAGCTGACTTTTGGCTCTGTAGTGCATGTGGATCATGTTGCGCATCATCTTTTCAAAGCTCTGGAAGACCATGTAGAAGGCTGCGTTGCCCGATATCTCTACAATGCATTTGTGGTAGCTGAAGACGGTTTCAGCCGCGGTGGGGGTGAAGTTCTCGGCCGCCGTGATTACCGCGCGGGTAGCTTGGTTGAGGGCAATGAGGTTTTTGGAGTTAAGCCGGATGCAAGCCAGACGGGCGCATTCCCGCTCAATGAGAATTCTAAAATCCATAAAATCCTTGAAGAGAGTTGGGTTGATTGACGTGGAATCGTAGCTCATGATTGCAGCCAGCGTGTCCGGCGTGGCGTTTTTGCTGTACTGCGCAACGAACGTGCCCTGTCGCGGAATGATATTCAGAAAGCCCATGCGCTCCAAGTCCAAAATCCCCTGATTAACCGAGCCTCTACTTATCCCGATTTCTTTTGCAAGTTCTCTTTCAGGAGGAAGCCTGTCACCCGGCTTCAACTCACCGGATAAAATTTTGGCTTTAAGAGTTTCTTCAAAATTATTCTTTAAACTTTTCTCGCGCAATTTGTCTGAATTCTGTTCGTTACTCATTGTATTCCTTCCTGTTTCTTCTACGTCCAACAGCCTTATTTTAACATATTTTAAAAAAGTGTCTAGTATAAAAATCTGCTCTGGTCACAAATTTCTGGCCACACTATAACATTTTTGTTAAAAAAATAATACATTTTTGTAATTGTTTTCTATAAAAATACTGATTACAATAGTTCTGGCTTAACCACAAGCCAAAAATTAAAACGGAGGAAAGAATTGTGCAGAAATACGACGTAATAGTTGTAGGAGCAGGTAACGGAGGGTTGTCAGCAGCTCTTTGGCTCGCAAAAAAAGGAAAAAAAGTTCTCGTTTTAGAGAAACATAATCTTCCTGGTGGATGTGCAACAAGTTTTGTAAGAGGAGCCTATGAATTTGAGGCAACCTTACATGAACTTTGCCAGATGGGAACCGGAGAAGGTGAGGGCAAAAGAGGTGCTGTCAGACAACTTCTTGAAGATGACTACAAACTTGATGTTGAGTGGTGTCCTGTTCATGAAAGTTTTGCGGCTGTTGCAACTGATCCTGATGGCTTTAATGTAAGCATGCCAGCAGGCGTTCAGGCCTTCATTGATGCAATGGAAAAGGTTGTTCCTGGAAGTAGAGAGTCCATGACAACCGTTATGGAACTTGGCCGTATGTTGGTGGATGGTGTTGAGTGGCTCTATCAGAGACACAATGAACCAGAAGGTCTTCAGAAGGTTGAGATGATGCTCAAGTATTATGACCTTATGTGCGTTGTTCCTCAGCCTTGTGATGCTATGCTCAGAAAAATTGGTGTTCCAGATAAAGCAAGACACATTTTTGAATCCTACTGGACCTATGTTTCTGCAGACTCCACAGAGATGAGTTTTGCTCCATATACGTTCATGACCTACGTCTATTTAACTCAGCTTCCATGGTTTGCTAAGAATAGGTCTCACGAAATTTCTCTAGCTTTTGATGCAAAAATTAGAGAGTTTGGTGGCGATATCTGGTACAACACTCCTGTTGAAAAGATTGATATCAAGGGCGGACAGGTTAAGGGGGTTGTCCTTCATAACGGTCAATATATTGAATGTCCTTATGTTATTTCTAACCTCATGCCTCATGTGGTATTTGACAGAATGGTGGATAAGAAGGAAGTTCCTGAGTATGACAAGAAGAAGATGAATGCTCAGCGTCTTGCACAGGCTTGTTTCACAGTTTATCTTGGCCTTGATGCCTCTGCAGAAGAGATTGGACTTAAGAATTACGATACCTTCATGCGCTATAACCCAGATAACCATCAGCAGTTCCTTTCTTCGGATTCTCTTGAGACTCACAAGGACATTACCTGTACAGTTCTTACAAACGCCTTAAAGGATGCTGCCGGTGAAAACAGAGCTTTCATTCAGTTCAGTAAGTTCTACACCGGCGACCCGTTCAAGGACGTCAAGAAAGAGGATTACTTCAAAGTCAAGGACAAGATTGCCAAAGAATGCATTGAGCGCTACGAAGAAGTCACTGGCTGCGACCTAAAGAGTCACATTGAAGAGATAGTCGTTGCTTCTCCTGTAACTTGGGCCCGATATTTAGGAACTCCAAATGGCGATGTTTATGGCTATATCCCAGCAGGTTGGGACGGAATGTTCCCACGTGTACAGTGTGCTCACAAAGAAGATTATACCATCAAGGGTTTGAGATTCGCCGGCGGACACGGAACCCAGATGGACGGATATTCACAGGCATATCTTTCTGGTCAAGAACAGGCACGATATTTCTATGAAGAAATGCAGAAGGAGGGTAAGTGAGATGGCTAAAAAATATAACTATTCAAGAAAAGGACTTAAAGGTCTTAATCCGTTTCCATTCTTGGGTGAGGTAAAGACAAGAATCAAGGCTATTGAAGCAGCTCCTGCAACAATTCCTCAGTCAATCTTCAGTGCAAATATTTTGGCTGCTGAACTACATCCAGCTGTTCAATATGCAAAGGTTAGCAAAGTAGTTGAGCACAACGGAGCTAAGAGCTTTACTTTAGTTCCTAACACGGAAAAGAATACTCAAAATCTTGCATATTTCCGGGCAGGACAGTATGTATCGGTCTCTTTGGAGCTTGATGGGGCTTACGTAAACAAGCCTTATACCATTTGCTCTAATCCAAAGGATGCACTTAATGGTAGCTATACTTTGACAATTAAACCTACAAATCCTGGTTATGCAAGCAAGTACATTCTTGAGAACTGGAAAGAGGGGACAGAGGTTAAGCTCAGTGGTCCACTTGGAGAGTTCTACTATGAAGGTCTCAGAGATGCTAAGAATGTTATAGCTATTGCTGGAGGTTCTGGTATTACTCCTTTCTTCTCAATGGCTAGCGCTATCAAAGATGGAATTGAAGATTTCAATTTGACAATTCTCTATGGTAGCAGAACCAGCGACAACATTCTCCTTAAAGATGAGCTTGAGGCTCTTGCAAGTCAGAGCAACGGCAAGGTGAAGGTGGTTCACGTGCTTTCTGATGAAGAGAAAGAAGGCTATGAGCATGGCTTTGTCTCTGCCCAGCTTATTAAAAAATATGCTCCAGAAGGTGAATATTCTGTCTTTATGTGCGGTCCTGGTGCTCTTTATAAATATGAAGCTGAGCAGATGAAGGCCCTTGGTCTTAAGAAAAAGTTCTATAGAATGGAGCTTTCTGGCGACAGTAAAATTAAGGCTGAAAAGGGTGAGCAGATTTTCAATCTCACAGTTGTAATTAAAGGAGAGAAAACCACCATTAAGACTAGCTCTGAAGAACCTCTGCTTTGGGCAATTGAAAAGGCTGGAATCAAGGCTCCAAGTCACTGCAGAAGTGGTGAGTGTGGCTGGTGTCATTCACGTTTAATCAGTGGTGATGTCTATGTCCCTGAGGACAAGGATGGCAGAAGACTTGCTGACAAGAAGTTTGGCTGGATTCATCCATGTGCTTCCTATGCGCTAAGTGACATTGAGCTTGAGATTTTCCCTGTTGAATAATCTTATAATTTGACCTTTATTTGGGCTGTAACTCTTTATGGGTTATGGTCCTTTTTTTATGAAGTTGCTATTATTCAGGCATGAAGAAAATTTGTTCTGTATTAAGCTTGCTAATTCTTGCAACGGTGTTATTTGCAAATACTAATCCTTGGGCGGTGAAGTCAATAAATATCGGGATTGGAAACGATAAGTATGCGTATGGGCTTTCACGTAACGATGACGACCAGCTGTCGTATTCGGAGCACGTGGCGCTTGAGGCTGAGGCTTGGTATCTCAGGGCAAATTTGAACGGGATTACGAACCGCGGGTGGAAGACCGGTTGGGATATCCAGGACGATTATGTGAATGACTTTGACCAAGAGGATTTTTATCACGGGCGTTTGGATGTCACGGAGATTAAATTTGGCTTTAATTATACGCCAGATTTAGATAGCGTGGTGGCTGTGAAGCTTTCTCCGGAAACTGGTTTTTTTCTTTCTGGTTATACGGGCTATGATTACTTGCAAAATCTTGTGCACAAAATATTTGGAATGCATAGGGTTGACTTGCCTTATGACTACTCGGACGTCAGATTCCATTATTATTTAGGATTAAATGCGAACGTTTACTTTGATTTGGCTCAGGTTTATTCTTCCAAGTTAACGCTCAATTTGGGGAGTGTTGCCTCTTATGCTTTTGATTTTGAGTCTACGGAAAAGCTCACTGCAACGCTTTCTTTAAATAACGAGTATGACGAGACTTTGGCGGTAACGTTTGGTTGGAATTGGACCCAGGAACATAATGACTCGGCTACAATGGAGTTGTATGCCAGATACATCAATGGGCCATATCTTAGCTATACCATTAACACCGGTTTTTTCAAGTTAAATTATTTTACTGAGCTTACAAACCACGTTGGGTATGCGGTGTTCTCGGTAGATGTTCTAAGTGTTTTACATCCAACAATTTGGAAGGAAAATAATTTCTATCTTTCCATGGGCTTTGCAAATATGTTTGGCGTTAAGTTCCAGGAGCAGGAGCTCAATTATCCTATTAATGACAACTGGTCAATTGTTCTTAAAAACAGATATGTCGCAGGGTATCCAACAAACAGAAAGGGCGAGCTAGTTGGAGATCCTAATGTCGATATTAGATTGAAAATGGGCCATGCCTTGGACACTCTTGGTTTTGAATACTCGTATCCTATTGAGGCTTTGAAAAACTGGGTAGCTCCGTATATCTCTTTCTCTCTTGGTTATATGAGATGGGATGTTACAGCTTTAACTAATATGGTTAAGAGCATGAGTTTCCCTGCAATGAGTCTGCCTTACGGTGAGTATGAAGAAGGCAAAAAATATGACCACTCGTTTGTCGTGGATCTTGAAGCTGGCTTAACCTTGATTCCAGAAGGCCTGATTTCGTTTAATTCCACATCTTTCACCTTGTCTGGCTTTGTAGGCCTTTCATATGTATCGGGTGACCATGTGAAGTACTACAAGCAGATTGTGAACGCCAATAATTTTGAAGATGGGTACACGCCCAACTGGAAAGACAACGTCATCTTCCGCTATGGCGTGACGCTGAACTTTGGCTTTGATATCTAAGCTTTTATATTTAGCCTTTTAGGCTTTTAAGCTCTTAAGCTTTTAGGCTTTTTAGCTCTATGGCTTTTAAGCTCTTTGTGCCAGTCCGCTTAACCCCAAAACCGCTATCCTGCTTATCTCTTCACTAAGCCGATTTATACTAATTGGCATTTTTGCTTTAAGCCAGCTTTGGTAGCAGGTGGTAATACCGGCTACTGTATAATCTACTACAACTGATAGCGTTGTATCATCAATGCTTATTTGACTTTTAAATTCTGAAAGCATTCGGCTTTTGATGGAGGACTTGAATTTTCCTAGGAGGTCTGAATTGCTGTTAATGCAAAGATAGCGCAGATAAGAAAATGCTTTGTCTTCTGTTATTGTTTGAAGTATTGTTTCCATCTGCTGTGGGTTTGTGAAAAAGCTGTAGGCATCAATGTCATAGACAAGGTCTGCAACTAGTTGAATTGACTCATCCTCAAGCTCATCTACAAGCTCATAAATTGCGCTGTAATGGGCGTAAAAAGTTTTTCGGTCTATTTCTGCTAATTGGGCAACATCTTTAATTGTTATTTCCTGCAAGTCTTTTGTTTTCAGAAGTTTAAAGAAGGCTTTTCTTATTGCTTTCTTGGTTTTTATAATTCTTAGGTCTGTTTTATTTTCTTTACCTTCCATCTTGCACTCCGCATTTGTTCTACATAAAAGTTGTTCTACATAAAAGTTGTTCTACATAAAAGTTGTTCTACATAAAACAAAAAAATGTTACTTATTTCTTTCTTTGGCTTAATGTGTCCATTACCCTTTATGCTTTGTTAAATATAATCCACATCTGTTACTTAAGTAAAGAATGAGGAATTTGAATATGGATTTATTTGATAAATGTAGAGCTTTTACAACTCCAGATGATTATAAGAAGAGGGGACTTTACCCTTATTTTCACTGTCTTGAGAGCAGACAGGACAAAGAAGTAATAATGGAAGGTAAGCGTAAGATTATGCTTGGCTCCAATAACTATCTTGGCCTTACTGCTTGTAATGAAGTGGTACAAGCAGCTCTTGAGGGTATAAGAAAATATGGAACCGGTTGTTCTGGCTCTAGATACATGAATGGAACGCTGGACGTTCACGTGGAACTTGAAAATGAACTTAAAAATTTCTTGGGTGTAGAAGACATTATTACCTTTCCAACCGGCTTTCAAACAAATCTTGGAATCATCAGCGCAATAGTTGGACGTAACGACTACGTAATTTGCGACCGAGAGAACCACGCCAGCATTTATGACGGTTGTAAACTAAGTTATGGTACCATGTTGCGCTATCACCACAGTAATATGGAAGAGCTGGAAAAGATGCTACAGAAAGTTCCTGAGACTTCCGGTTGTCTCATTGTAACGGACGGAATTTTCAGCATGAAGGGCGATATTTGCAAGCTTCCTGCGATAGTTAGCCTAGCTCGGAAGTATGGCGCTAAGGTTATGGTAGACGATTCTCACTCTCTTGGCGTCATTGGAGAAGGAGGGAGAGGTACAGCAAGCTATTTCCACCTTGAAGATCAAGTTGACATCATCATGGGCACTTTCAGTAAGTCCCTAGCCAGTCTTGGTGGCTTTATGGCCGGCAGTCACCTTGCAGTGGACTACACCCGCCATAGCTCAAGACCTTTTATCTTTTCCGCCAGCATGACACCGGCAAATGCAATCAGCGCACTGACTGCGTTGCGACACCTTGAGGCTCACCCAGAACTTCCTTTAAAACTTCAAGAGATTGCAGACTATGCACGCGACTCTTTCAAGCGCCACGGCATCCCCTTTGTAGAATCAACTACCCCGATAATCCCAATTATGACTCAGACTGCAGAATACACGCTTGAGCTTGCTAGAAATCTTTTTGATGCTGGGGTTTATGTCAATCCAGTTCTCCCTCCAGGAGTTCCAGAGCATGAATGTCTTCTCAGAGTCTCCCTGATGGCTACAGTTACCAAAGAACTTGTGGATGAGGCTGCCGATATCATTGCTACTGAAATGGCCAAGATGGAGTACAAGAAGATTTCATAAGGCTTCTTGCTTTGTCTTTTCTGCTTTTGTTCCTTTTTGCCCTGACTTGGGCCAAAAAAGGAACAAATTATTCCTTTTTAGCCTGATTTGGGCCAAAAAAGGAACAAATTTTTTCTTTTTGCCCCAAATTTTGATGAAAAAGGAATAAAAGTCCTCCTACCGCAAAGCTTCGACTCCCCACTAAACCTATATCCAATAACAAAAAAGGACCTTTTGCAAGGTCCTTTCTTGTTATTGGAGGTGGGGGGAGTCGAACCCCCGTCCTAACGGCCCACCCATCAACGTCTACAGGCTTAGATCCGGCTGATGAGTCTCAATTGGATTTGACAGCTGGTCAGTTCTCATCCAATCCAGGGTGAAAGTGTCTCCTTGACCTACATCCATCAGTCAAAGATAAGCCCAAAGGGATTTACAGGGTTCAGGGTCTTGGGCAAAACGTCCGTCACCTTGTCCGTCTGGCTACAATTAAGCAGCGAGAGCGAATTCTGCTTCGTCGAGGACGAACTCGTCTTCTTTCTTTGCAGTTAATTTTTGTTTGCTAGTTTAACAAGTTGGCGCTTGACCTGCAGCTGGTGGCATGAACTCCGCCAGTCGAAACCAATACACCCCCTTTGAAATGTATTGGTGTCTAAATGATACAGACTTTTATTAAAATCGGCAAGGGTAAGGCTGTAACAATTGAACTTACATCAAAAAGATTTTAATATAACCATGAGGTTTAGGGATGCAAATATCCAGTAGATTTACTTTGGCAGTACATATTCTAACATGCATAGATTATTTTCAGAATCAATATAAGGTTACAAGCGATTTTCTGGCAGGTAGCACTAATGTTAATCCTGTTGTAGTAAGAAAAATACTAGGTCAACTTAAAGCTGCTGGGATTGTAGATATTTCTAGGGGTTCTGGCGGGGCTACAATTACAAAACCACTAAATCAGATAACTTTTTTGGACATTTATAGAGCTGTGGACTGCGTAGATAAGGGTACGCTCTTTCATTTTCACGAAAATCCTAATCCTCAATGCCCAGTTGGCTCAAACATTCATGCAGTCCTTGACGATAAGATTGCTCAAGTCCAGTTGGCAATGGAAACTAAACTGCAATCTATGACCCTAGCCGACGTCAAAACCGATATTTCGAAATTAATCTCAACATAAAACCGTTGTAACTATTGACATTACAACCAATCTTTATATAATTCCTGTTGTAATACCGAATGTTACAACTTATGGAGGAAACTAAAATGTCAAATTATTGCAAGGTTAGCGTTGGAAATGAGGCCAGAACAGAGCTTCATGATGCTCTTTCTTTGACTGGTGCAGAAATTAGTGTTAACAATCTGCCAGCTGGAGCAGGGGTTCCTTTTGTTCATAGTCACAAACAAAACGAGGAAATTTATGTTGTTCTTTCCGGAAAAGGCAAGGCCGTTATTGATGGAGAAACCATTACTCTTTCTGCAGGTGATTGGATTAAGGTCGCTCCTGCTGCAAAGCGACAGTTTTCTGCTTCTGTAGACGAAGCCTTCAGTTTTGCCTGTATTCAAGTAAAGGCTGGCTCTTTAGAAGGTTACACAGCAACAGACGCAATTATTGAATAATGTTGAAATAATAGGAGCTCAGAGCATTACCTCTGAGCTCTAAAATTTTATCTTTGCCATCCTAGTTGTGGATTTTTCATAAACACGTTGATGTTGTCTTGTTGTGTCCATTGACTGGTTAACTCTAGAGCCGCTTGTAAAATGTTTTGTTCTGTTGTATTTGCAAAAAAATGATATAGCTGAATTTCTGTCATGTTGAAAATAAGTTGATAAACTTTTTTGCTATAAGGTCTTGGTAGAAAGCCCTTGCTCATAGTCCAAAAACAACTATATGGAATGTAGCCACCTTGTGCTTCAATTGTTGCAATCTTGTCATAAATCTTTTTGGCTGTGATTATGAGTTCCTCTACATCTTTTATTACCTGAAAGACTGGTTTTGATTGAAATACCTTGTGCCCATCAGAATATTTTTGTTTGCTTCTCTTTTTGATTTCATGGGCAAGAGGTATGTTTACTTGTCTTATTGCTTCTGATATATTGCCAACCTCATCTGCCATGAGTATTTCATGAGTGCAATTTGTTGTTGCAGCTGAAATAACAATTTCAACTCCATTCATAGCACAGCCTCTACAAAGTAAGCTATGCCGATACTTACCAAGCTCTTTGTCTAAAATACTGTCACTATTAAAGGAACGAGTCATAACATGGTAAAAATGTCCGTTCTTGTCATAATTCCTTGTTGCCTTTAAATTGTCAAATTCAAATTTTGGGGTTTTAAGTTGTGAAAAATTCATATTCGGTCTCCTATACTTATTAATACAAAATTTTGAACCGAATTGCTTAACTTCTAGGTTAATTTGTAGCCAATCTATACAAAGGATGTTGTTAATGGTGTTATTGTAACAATCCTGAGTTTGTTGAATATGTTGTTTATGTTAACTCTGAGGCAGGTTTTGTGAGGTCTCAGAGTTGACATTGTTTATATACTCAACATAGATGGGATTTTCAATATTGACCACATTATTAACATTGTTAACATCTTTCATATAGAATGACTACTAATTAAAAGAAAAGCCCACTATTTGGCAGAGATTTGGGAGGAGATCCTAGGAATGAAGGATAAGATAGTGTTGTTATGCACGGCTTATCCTGAAGTGACAACGTATATCGCCCAACGTTCAAGGAAAAAAGCAAAGAGCCCAGTGATTATCCACTGGGCTCTTAAACTTTTATCTTCTCATTTTTGTAATTGTCTAAATCAAATAGCTTCAAAGGAC
>CAVCYP010000048.1:0-12726 GCA_963606545.1 Sphaerochaetaceae bacterium | reverse complement strand
TAGTTGGCCTAATGGGCTTAGTGGCTACCCCAGTACGGCCACTAGTTGGCTTAGTGCCACCCCTAGTTGGGCGCAATAGCTCATTTAGCTCTTTAGGAAGGCTGACATGATGCCGGCCAATAGCAAGACAACGGCAAAGGGAATTAAGGTGCCCAGGTATGGGGCAATGACGCCTTGGTCGGCGAGCATGATGGTCATCATCTGAACAACAAAGTAGACAACGGCCATACAGATGGAGCAGATCAATGAGAAGAATAGGACATTCTTCTTGAATTTATAATTCATGCTGCAGGCAATAATTATCATGACAAGAGGAGTTAAACAACTGAAGATGCGCTTGTAGTATTCTGTACCGAGACGTGCGTATTCATCGGGGTTGAGGGTTTTCATGCGAAGGACGTAGGCGTGGGCAAGGTTGAGCGACATCTTGGAGATTTCAGAGGAGAGATTTCTGAAAAGTTGGGGCTCTAGTTGCATGCGGGGAATTTGGAGGCTGCCGTAGTAGTTGACTTGGATGGTCTGGCCGGAGGTGGAAGGAAGGTACTCGTAGCAGTCATACAGTGTCCAGATGCCGGATTCTTGGTCATACTGGGCGCGGTAGGCGTCAAGACGTCTAAAGGCCTGGGCGCCAGAGCTAGCTGCACCCAAAGTCCCAGAACCCGCCTCAGAACCAGAACCCGCCCAAGAGCCAGAACCCGCCTCAGTCCCAGAACCCGCCCAAAAGTCAGAAGAAGCTGCACCCGCCTCAGAGCCCTCCAGTAGCTCCACGTAGGAGACGTTGTATAGCGTGGAGCTTTCGTCCACGAATTGGCCGGCGTAAATCATGTAGCCTTCTTGCATGTCACTTAGAGCAATGTCGGAGTTATCGCCAGAGGTGCTACGGCTGGTGAGGGCCTTGTACTTGGTGTCTTTAAGATTGGAGGAAGAAATTGCAACCTTCTCATTGAAAGCAAAGTAGCCAAGGCTAAGTAGCACCGCCAAGACCAGGCAAGGCACAACAATACGTCTGGTACTCACTCCAGCATTAAGAATGCAAATCATTTCATTGTTTGCACTTAGCATTGATAGAAAGTACGTAACAGAGAACAAAAAAGATGGCCCCAGAGCCAGAAGTAAAGCTTCTGGGAAGTACAGCAGGGAAACTAGAAAGGCCTGCCCAAAGGAGACGCTGTAGGAGATGTACGAATCCAGATTACTAAAAAGATCAACTCCAACTAGCATAAGGGCTGCAAGAACAGCAGTTGCCATTCCAACTTTAATTACACTGGAAAGAGTATATCTTATCAAAACCCTGCATTTCATCTGCTGCCTCCCCTATCTTCTGCGCAAGCGCAAGATTAATATAACCCCAATTAGAAATACTAGGGCATTAGGAAACCAGATAAAGAAAGCTGGATGAAGACCCGTCAGGATTGCTTGGGTATGCATGTAATACAGCAAGAACCAATACATACAGGCAATTAACATGGAAAGACCAAAGCCTAAGAGCCTTCCGTTTTTAACTCTAAAGAAGGAAATTGGGAAAGCAATGAAGACAAGGAAGGTACAGGCCAAAGACAAAGCCACCTTTTTTTGAAGTTCTGCTCGATAATACTGATAATAGAAACTATAAGTGTTATTTCCTTTTATTGAATCAATATAAGATACTTGCCTGTATAAATCCCAGACATTTGCAGTTCCTGTACCCTGCTCTGCATCAAACAAAGCTTCTGCCAAGATGGAAACAGAGTCTGCAACATCCTCATCCCTACGAGTAAGAGCCTGATCTTGCTCTACTTGTTTTTCAGCGACCAAGGATAAAAGCTGTCTAATAGACATTTGAGAGGGAGTAATTGAAACACTGCCGGAAGCTTCAGAAGCCAAATTCAGGTACATGGTCATATGTTCAGCACTTGCCACCGAATAAGATTGAACTGAAGAAGAATCGGTTACCAGAATACGCGGATTTTCCAGCTCTATTTTGTAGATGAATCTGTCTATATCCACCACGCTGAAAGTGCCCTTGTCCGCCATAACCACTCTGGAATCCTGACTATCCGTGTCGTCAAAAATCAAGACCTCGTAAACCGAATTTCCCTCAACTGGTCCGTTGGAAATCACCCGGTCGCCAAACGTGGTAGAGCTATAACTTTCCAGCTCCAGCGTAGGCATTCTCTGCAGCACCTGTGCGTAAAGCTCCTTGTACTTCTCAGTGGTATACGGAATCATCCTATCCGCTATAAACAGCGTAGAAACCGATAGCACCAAGGAAATCCACACTATGGGTACAAAAATCTTACCCGTCTGAATGCCACAAGAACGAAGAGCCAAAACCTCGTTCTGAGACGATAAATTACCAATTACCATGCTAGCGGAAGCCAGTGAGCTAAAGGGCATTGTGTACATCAAAAACTGTGGAATGGTCAGCACCACCAACATCAAAACATCACTGATATTGACATTTTTAAGCAAAATCTTTTGAGCTAAAACTAGAATTTGATTAACAAAAAAAATAAAGAAAAAGAAGAAAAAAGCCACAATAAAGGAGAGCACGTATTCCCTGCCCACATACCAATAAAGTTTACCGTAGCTTTTTCTTTTGCTCATCAAAAACCTCAGCTTTTTTCACCAGTAGCGCCAGCCACGCCAGCAGCGCCAGCCCCAGCAGTAGCGCCATCCAAACCAGTAGCACCAGCCACACCAGTAGCGCCAGAGCTTACACCTGTTGAGCCAAATCCGCCCTCACCTCTTTGAGTTGAAGATAAAGCGGAAGAAGTCTCAAAGGTGGCCGTTTCATGCTTTGCCAGCACCATTTGAGCAATTCTGTCACCATCCTTGATGACAAAAGGAAGCTCAGAATGGTTAATCAAAATGACCTTGATTTCACCCCTGTAATCAGAATCAATAGTACCAGGAGCATTCAAAACAGTAATTCCATTTTTGAAAGCAAGTCCTGATCTTGGCCTGATTTGCACCTCATAACCCACAGGAATCTCAATAGAAAGCCCGGTTGGAACAGCAAACCACTTATGAGGCTCAATAGTAATAGGTCCGTTTACAAGACAGGCGCAGATATCTGCGCCTGCTGCTTGATTAGAGCTATAGACAGGAAGTCTAGCTCCCTGTCCTAAAAGAACTTTAATTGTACAATTCTTTGAATTCATCAGTCCTTATTCTCTTTATTCTCTCTTGGTTTCTTATCCTTGAAATCCCTATTGAAAGGTTTGCGATCTCTGTGGCCCTCATGACCATCACGACCTTCTCTTGGCTTTCTTTCTGGAGCCTTTGTCTCTCCATCTGGATCAATAGCATCAATGTAAGAAAGGCTGAGTCTTCCGCCGGTGCGGTCAACTTCAATAAGCTTAACAGGAATAACCTGACCAACTTCAAGAACATCAGAAACATTGTTAACTCTGGTTCTAGCAAGCTTAGAAATATGGCAAAGACCTTCCTTGCCAGGGAGAATCTCAACAAAGGCACCAAAGTCCATAATTCTCTTTACTGTACCCTGATAAATTCTACCAACCTCTGGCTCTTCAACAATAGACTTAACCATTTCCAAAGCAGCCTGAGCACTTGCAGAGTTCTTACCATAAATTGTAACAACACCAGTGTCATCAATGTTAACTTCAGCGCCGGTAACCTGAGCAATGCTCTTAATTGTCTTTCCGCCAGTACCAATAACAGCACCAATCTTCTCTTCTTCAACCTTAGTTGTGAGAATCTTTGGAGCATACTGGTTAATCTCAGCTCTTGGAGCAGCCAAAGTCTGTTCCATGATGCCAAGAATGTGATATCTGCCTTCCTTAGCCTGCTGGAGAGCCTTGCTCATAATCTCTGGAGTAACACCAGCAATCTTAATATCCATCTGGAAAGCTGTAATACCATCACGAGTTCCGGCAACCTTAAAGTCCATATCACCAAGATGGTCTTCTTCACCCAAGATATCGGACAAAATCTTATACTTGCTGTAATCTGCACCCTCAGTGATAAGGCCCATTGCAATACCTGCAACTGGCTTGGAAATTGGAACGCCGGCGTCCATCAAAGAAAGACAGCCACCACAAACCGATGCCATAGAGGAGGAACCATTTGATTCCATAATCTCGCTGACTACGCGGACTGTGTATGGGAACTCGTCTTTGCAAGGAACAACAGCCTGAAGAGCTCTCTGAGCAAGATGACCATGACCAATCTCTCTACGACCAGTTGTAAGACGGCCGGTTTCACCAACAGAATATGGAGGGAAATTGTAATGTAGCATGAAGTTACTGTAATTTTTGTCTCCATCAATGTTGTCAAACAGCTGCTCATCCTGAACAGTACCAAGTGTGGTTACTGCAAGACTCTGAGTCTCACCTCTTGTGAAAAGAGCACTACCGTGAGTTCTGGAAAGAACACCAACTTCACAAGTAATAGGTCTAATCTCTGTGACCTTTCTGCCATCAACACGAACGCCATCATCAAGAATGGAAGCTCTGAGAACTTCGTAGGCCAAATCATCAAAAAGCTTAGCAATCTGGACCTTGCCATCTTCATGAGCAGCAACTTCTTCTGCAAACTTTTCAAGAGTATCGGTTTGGACTTGGGCTAAGGCGTCGTGGCGAGCAAACTTGCTGGAGCCAAAAGAAGCCTGCTTTACAAGTGGTCTTGCATATTCGCGAATTGGGTCAAGCCAGGTGAGGTCTTCGTGGCTTTCAAGTACAGGAAGTTTTTCCTTTCCTGCAATCTTTCTGAGCTCAAGCTGAGCGTCACAAAGCTGGGTTATAACTGGCTGAGCGGCTGCAATAGCATCAAGCATGTTCTGTTCTGAAACTTCATGAGCACCACCCTCAACCATTGTGATACCCTCACGGGTTCCAGCAACAACAATATCAAGGTCTGAATTTTCAATCTGCTGGAAGGTTGGATTAATAACGTATTTTCCGTCAATCAAAGCTACTCTAACACCAGCGATAGGACCATTGAACGGAATATCGGAAATTGTAACTGCAGCACTTGCGGCGTTAATAGCAATTACATCTGGTGTATTGACTTGGTCAGCTGAAACGACTGTAGGAACAATCTGAATCTCACGGCTGAAAGCCTTGTCAAACAAAGGTCTCATAGGACGGTCAATGAGACGGCTTACAAGAATTTCTTTATCCTTTGGCTTGGACTCTCTCTTGAGGAATCCTCCAGGAATCTTACCTGCGGCATAGTATTTTTCATTGTATTCAACTGAAACTGGAACATAATCCAGCATCTCGCTTGGAGCATCCGAACAACAAACTGTGGCAATAACTGCAGAACCTGCATAGTGAGCATAGACTGCACCGTTAGCCTGCTTGGCAATCTTTCCAGTCTCAAAGACTAGATAATCGTCACCAAGTTTAACTGAAACTGATTTAACTTCTGACATTTTTCTTCCTTTCTACTTCTTTTTCTTCTTTTCTTCTTTTCAGCCCAATCTTACTTTGATTTCCCCAAAACTCAGTTTCAATGCCGCCTGAAACTAAAATTTAAAAGAAATTCTTTAGGGCCGATAAACACAGCAAAGGCTCCGCAAGAACGGAGCCTGTACCTGTTAAATTTAAGCTTATTTTCTGAGACCCAACTCAGCAATAAGAGCACGATATCTGTTGATGTCTGTGTTCTTAAGATACTTCAGAAGGCTTCTTCTCTGACCAACCATCTTCAAAAGACCGCGGTTAGATGCGTGATCCTTTGGATTAGCCTTGAAGTGATTCTGAAGATCATTGATTCTTGCTGTGAGAAGTGCAATCTGGACTTCAGTTGCACCTGTGTTCTTCTCATCTCCACCAAACTTAACGATGAGCTGCTGTTTCTGTTCCTTAGTAACCATTTGTTACTCTCCTAGGAATGTAATCCCACTTGGAATCATCCGCACAGGCAGTTCCAGAGCCAAATGGTCCTCTGAAATACAAAGTTGGGCTTTCACAGCAGTTTTCACTGCTACCCCACTCTGATTGTCTGTCGCTTCCACCATGTAGGCTCCTTCTGGAGGAAGAAGCCGTCCAAGAGTGCGGACGTCAAATAACAGGCGGTTTTGACTCCACTCAGAAGAAACTCCTCTTAAGTCGAGACTGTACGCTCTGCCAAGCAACTTGGAAACTTGTTCCAAATCACCTGTTAGGAGACATCTGCGAATCAAGGAGCTGCTCACCTCAACGGCTTCAAGAAAGACGGAAGGAACTACCACAAGAAATGCAGATGAAGTATATTTGGACAAAAGCACCTCTAATTCAGAAGGCCCCACACTTTCATGTGGATTTCCACAACGGAAACTTGTCCCAACAACCATTGCCTCAACCTTGCACGACGTACAAAGCTTAGCAATGAACTCCTCACCGGAAAGTTTACTCATATCGTTAGAAAAGTCAATTATACAGTGCACGTCAACACCCATTTTCTCCAACATTTCATCCATTTCTTGAGCACTTGTAAGTGGCTGCAGCTTCTTCATGGAACCCTTTGCCATCTTTGGATTTACAGAGAAAGTAATGACCACACTTAAATAGCCGTCTTTTCTAGCTAACTCGATATTTTTATTAATTATTGCGGCATGCCCAAGGTGAAGGCCATCAAAGACTCCAATGCTTACCACGCAGCCTTTGGAAACAGGTAAAGCTGAAAAGGAAGCATCTAAAACCACTTTAAGCATTTCTTGCTCCCAGCTGACAGATAATCTTCTTTTCCTTAGCGCTATATAGGCAAACGGGCGCCTCAGAGCACATAAACATTGCAAAAATAGCCTCATTAGGGACTTTAGAGGCCACTGAATTAAGGACATACCCATTTGAGAGCTTAAAAGCCTCTTCTGCTGTTACTTCAACACAAGTAGTGCCTGGAATTCTTTTCACTAAATCAAAGCCATCCCCAACAGAGCTCAAGGCCTCAACATCATCAAAGGCTATGGCCTCATCAATGCTATAAGGGCCAATTGAAGTTCTATAAAGTTCTTTAACATAAGCACAAGAACCACATACATGCCCCAAGTCCCTAGCATAGGAGCGTATGTAGGTGCCTTTTGAAACTCTTAGCCTAACCTTTAAATAAGGTGCCTCGTAAGAAATAATTGAAGCTTCATGAATTGTAATTGGACGTGCCGGCAAATCAGAAATCACCTGGACGCTTTCCTTCATAGAGCGCGCCATCTGATAACTGCGTTTTCCGTTAATATGAATTGCACTGTAGGCAGGGGGAATTTGCATAAGTGGGCCAAGTAGCGACTGCACAGCCTTGGAAATCACCTCTAAACTGGGGACAGGCCCTGTTTCAAAAACCACCCCTTCTGGGTCTAGAGTATCTGTAGATTTACCAAATTCAATTACCGCCTCATAGGTTTTATCCATACCCATAAAAGCTGGTACTAAATGAGTATAACTACCACAAAGCACAATCAAAAGGCCATGAGCAAATTTATCTAAAGTGCCACAATGGCCTGTTTTCTTATTGACAAGTCTTTTAGCCCGGCCTAGACAGTCAAAAGACGTAATGCCCGGAGCCTTATCAATAAGAAGCACGGCGTTTTTTGAAACGGCGTGCTCTGAAACGGCGTTTTTTGAAACGGTGTTTTTCCCTACAACCATAAAAATTACTTTAATCTTTCCAACAGCTCATTCATCTTCTGAGCTTCTCGTTCAGTGGTATCTGCCACAAAAGTAAGCTTAGGAGTGTTTCTGGTCTTAAGAGCCTGAGCAAGGCGAGCTTGAATAAAACCAGCTGCGCTTTGCAAGGCCTTAACGGAATTTTCCAAAGAACCATCGTCCATAAGACAGGAAACATAGAGCGTAGCATAAGCGTTGTCTCTAGAAAGAGTTATTGCGCTTATGCTTGCAAATCTACTAAGCTTAGGATTCTTAATATCCCCGCTAACAATCAACGTGTTTACAGCCTCAAGAATCCTAGACTCAATTCTACTTTGACTATATTCGCTCATAAAACCTCAGAGGTCAAAACCTCAAAATCAAATGTACTCGTCAGAAACTTCAAGCTTTCTGGCCGTCTCATGAATTTCAACAAATTCAAAGGTATCGCCTTCTTTGAGATCCTGGAAGCCTTCAATTCCAATACCGCATTCAAAGCCAGCAGCTACCTCGCGGACATCGTCCTTGAAGCGCTTGAGAGAAGTAATTTTGACCAAGTCTTTGTTGATCTGGATGTTCTCTCTGATGACACGGCAGTAGTTGTTTCTCTTTACGCTACCTGAAAGTACGTAACAGCCGGCAACAAGACCAACCTTAGGCACTCTGAAGACCTGTCTGACTGTAGCAGTACCAACATCCACCTCTGTCTTCTCTGGAGAAAGCATACCTTCCATAGCAGCTCTGACATCATCAACCACATTGTAAATGATGTTGTACTTTCTAATCTCAATCTTCTCCTGGTCTGCTCTAGCCTGAGCCTTAGGTGTAGGTCTGACGTTAAAGCCAATGACCAAAGCTGGGTTCTCAGAAGCAGAAGCCAAGTTGATATCGTCTTCAATAATAGCACCGGCAGCAGCACGAATAACACGAACTCTAATTTCAGGCGTAGAAAGCTTTTCCAATGCAAGCTGGAGAGCTTCAACAGAACCCTGAACGTCACCTTTAATGATAACGTTAAGCTCCTGAACCTCGCCGTCCTTGATAGCATCATTGAGAGTCTCAAGCGTAACCTTCTTGAACTTGCTAGCCTGATTCATTCTCTCCAGCTCCTGACGCTTGGTACCAATCTGTCTAGCCTGCTTCTCGTTTTCACAAACCTGGAACGGATCGCCGGCAGAAGGCACATCAGAAAGACCAATAACCTCAACAGGAGTTGCAGGACCTGCACTTGTAATCTTATTGCCCTTATCATCAAACATAGCTCTAACTCTACCAGGATAAATACCCGATACGTAATAATCGCCCTGCTTGAGAGTACCACGCTCAACGACAACTGAAGCCACAATACCGCGGCCCTGGTCAATACGAGCCTCCAAAACCTTACCTTCAGCTCTGCAATTTGGATTTGCCTTGAGGTCCATCATCTCAGCCTGAAGCAAAATTGTGTCCAACAGCTCATCAATACCCTGCTTCTTCAAAGCCGATATTTGACAATACAGCGTCTGGCCACCCCATTCTTCTGGGACAAGCCCCTTATCTGAAAGCTGTTGCATGACTCTTTCAGGTTTTGCATCTGGCAAATCAATCTTGTTAATAGCAACAATAATAGGAACCCTAGCAGCCTTAGCATGGTCTATAGCTTCAAGCGTCTGAGGCATGACACCATCATTTGCAGCAACAACAAGAACAACAATATCAGTAAGTTGAGCACCACGAGCTCTCATCATTGTGAAAGCCGCATGACCCGGAGTATCCAAGAAGACAACATCCCCCTTGCCAGGGATAGAAACCTTATAAGCACCAATGTGCTGAGTAATACCACCAAACTCACCAGCTACAACGTTAGTAGACCTGATAGCATCCAAAAGCTTAGTCTTACCATGGTCAACGTGGCCCATGACAGTAACAATAGGAGCTCTTGGTAAAAGGTCCTCTTCAGTGTCCTCTTCTCTAGCAATAACTGTTTCATCATAAAGATTTACAAGATGAACAGCACAGCCATACTCATCAGCAATCAAAGTAGCAGTATCGCTATCAATACTCTCATTGATACTAACCATCATTCCCATACCAAACAGCTTGGAGATAATCTCAGAAGCCTTGATATTCATCTTTCTGGCAAGATCGCTTACTGTAATTGATGCAAGAATATCAATTGATTTTGGAATAGCAGCAGTAGGTTCCTGACTCTTGGACTTCTTGCCAAACTGCTTGAACTCCATCTCTTCATCAGTCTTCTCGTCTCTGCGGTCCTTACCCTTATCCTTGGTATAGACTCTTCTATTCTTATCTACGGCAACCGGCTCAGCTGGGGCACTAAAACCACCTCTGAAACCACCACGGTTATTATCCTTGGAACCAAAAGCTGGTCTCTGACCAAAGCCAGGTTTCTGACCAAAACCAGGCTTTTGACCATCTTTGTTAAAGCCACCCTGTCTTGGTCCAAAATTGCCCCTATTATTGCCCTGCTGAGCACTTCTTGGAACATAACCCTGAGGTCTCTGACCACCTTGGCCAAAATTGCCCTGTCTGTGATTATTGTTAAGTCTCTGACCATCTCTGCCATAGTTAACACCACCAACAGAACCAACAGGACCAGAAGATCTTGTTCCTTCAGCTGGCTTTGAAGCTGACTTAGGAAGAATTGGAGGAAGGTTATCACCAGAAATGATAACTGGACCCATGTTGATGGTACTTTGGGTTGCAGCAGTCTTCTTAACTACCTTCTTCTGAACTGTAACAGGTTTTTTTGCAAACTGTGCCCCAATAACAACTTGCTGTGCAGGTTTTACAACCGGCTTAGCAGTCTGCTGAGGCTGAACCTGTGGCTGTGGCTTTGAAACCTGAGCAGGTTTAGCTGCAACCGGCTCAGCCTTTACAGGAGCTGCAGGAGCTTCAACTGCGGGTTTCACTTCAACCTTAACCTCAGGTTTAATCTCAGGTTTGACCTCTGGCTTAACTTCAGGTTTAACCTCAGGTTTAGCTTCAGCCTTTACCACAACTGTAGGCTTCTTTTTAATAATGACAATCTTCTTCTTTTCTAAAGTAGAATCTGCCTTTGGAGCCTGAACAGGGGCTTCAGTAATCTTAGATTGTTTAATCAATGTTGCCTTGGGCTTGTTATCTTCTGACATCAATAAACTATCACTCCTCGTCTTCTTCGACTTCCTCAAAACTTATTCCTACATGGCAGTTAGGACATTCTGTCATACCAACAGCAAGAGGATAACCACACTTAGGACAAGCAAAGCCTTCGCCTTCTTCACTTTCAACTTCATCTTCAACAATATCAACATTCTCTCTAATGACATTATTGATGGTCTCAATGTCTTCAGCACTTAAGCGCTCCATAGTTGCAAAGTCTTCTTCTGAAAGATTAATGAACTCTTCAACCGTGTAAACATCATAGAAGTTAAGTTTTTCAATGAGGCTCTTATCCAATGGAAGATCTGTGAGAGCCATCTCTCCTTCTTCTGTTTCAACCTGCTGATCATTCTGATACTCATCTTCATTGGAGAACAAGGAATCAGCATAATCTCTAGCTTCTTTAGAAACATCCATTTCAGCAAACTGATCTTGAGTCTTAACATTAACAATCCAGTCACAAAGTCTGTTAACAAGTCTTACGTTAAGTCCCTGCTTACCAATTGCAAGTGAAAGCTGTGCTTCATCAACAATAGCAACTGCTTCCTTCTTAGCCTGATCAATTACGTAAACCTTAAGTACCTTTGCTGGAGAAAGAGCATTTGCAATGTACTCAAGTGGGTTTGGATCCCACTTAATGACATCAATTCTCTCATCATCAAGCTCTTTCATGATAGCCTGAATTCTATTTCCTTTAAGACCAACACAAGTTCCTACGGCATCAGCATCTACCTTCTTAGGATAGACAGCAACCTTGGTTCTGTAACCTGCTTCACGGACAATCTTCATGATTTCAATACTTGGGTCTTTGGAAACCAGTTCTGGCACGTAAATTTCAAAGAGTTTTCTGACAAACTCCTCATGAACTCTGCTAAGCAGGACTCTAATGTTCTTGTCAGACTTCTCATCTGATTTGACACTTTCCACGTAGCAACGAATCTTATCACCCTTTGCATAGTATTCTTTTGGGCTCTGGTTCTTCTTTGGTAGGTAGCCTTGAGTCTTACCAATGTCAATGATAAGATCACCGCCTTCTCTTTCACCCTGAACGTAACCATTAATAATCTGGCCAACTTTGCCCTTGTATTCCTGCAAGAGTTCATCCTTCTGAATTTCTCTAAGAGCTGACTGAGCTCTCTGTTTTCCAGTCTGAACGCTAATTCTATCAAAACTCTTTGGATCAATTGGAATCAAAAGTTCATCATTTACTTCTGCTTCAGAACTAAGTTCCTGAGCTTCTGAAAGAGAAATCTGTAATACTGGATCATCAAGGTCATCATCATCTACAACAATCTTTCTAGAAGCAAGTTCAACAGAAGAAAGATCATCAGCAAAAGTCACAACTGCGTTCTCGTCTGTGTTGTACTTTCTTCTGTAGGTAGCCAAAAGAGTCTGTCTAATGGTGTCTAATACCAATTCCTGAGGAATACCTTTTTCTTCAACCATCGTTCTGATGGCATCACTTAACTCGGACATTTTTCACATCCTCCCACTTATAATCCAGTTTTGCTTTCTGGATATCATTAAATTCAACAAATTTCTCCTGGCCCTTCTCTTTTGAATTTTCCACTTCAAAATCAAGAAGAGTGACTCCGTTATTCTCTGTGCCACCAATAAGTCCTTCCATCCAAGAAGAAGCACTTAAGCTGTAAAGTCTGCATCTTTTGCCTTTAAACACCTCAAATTCATAGGTGTCTCTAAAGTTTCTTTGCAAACCTGGCGTAGAGACCTCTACATAAAGGTCATCGCGTCCATACTTCACCTGAAGCCTTGGAAGTATTGTATTGTGAACCTTTGCACAGTCCTCAATACTGCTGTCCTCCTGAGGATTCATGATGATTACTGAAATCTGAACCGTAGTACCCTGCATAGTCTTTTTTACATCACAAAGCACCATGCCCAGATTTTCCACAATGTCCTTCAGATCCACAAAAAGTGGGTCTTTGACAATATCGTTTTTCAACATAAAGCCATAAAAAAGGGACCGAAAATTTCGATCCCTCAAAAATCCTCA
>CAVCYP010000047.1:0-13420 GCA_963606545.1 Sphaerochaetaceae bacterium | reverse complement strand
TTGTTGACGGTGAAGATATCACCGAACGTGGCTGTGACCTCAATGCGGTCAGAAAAAAGATGGGAATGGTTTTCCAGTCCTTCAATCTTTTTGGACATTTAACAGTCATTGAAAATATCATGAATCCACAAATTACGCTTTTAGGGAAAGACAGGCAGGCTGCCTACGACAGAGCTATGGAGCTTTTGTCCTCCGTTGGTCTGTCCTCCAAGGTCTTCAATTATCCTGACGAGCTATCTGGTGGCCAGCAGCAGAGAATTGCAATTGCAAGAACGCTTGCCATGGACCCAGAAATCATCCTCTTTGACGAGCCTACCAGCGCACTGGACCCCAGCATGATTGGCGAAGTCCAGTCAGTTATCAAGCTCCTTGCAAAAAACGGCACAACCATGATGATTGTCACCCATGAGATGGACTTTGCAAGAAAAGTTGCAAACCGAGTCCTCTTCATGGACGAAGGCGGCATCTACGAAGAAGGAACGCCAAAAGAGATCTTTGAGCATCCAAAGCGCGAGAAAACTAGACGCTTTATCCAGAGACTGTCCTCTCTTAGTTATCGGATTCAGGGCATAGACTTTGACATTGAGGCTATGAACGAGGAGCTAGCTGGCTACGGCGAAAAACTGCTCATAGAGTCAGAACGCTTGTCCAAACTCAGCTTGGCTATAGAAGAAATCTGTATCAATACCATAGCCGATTACTCGGAAAATCCCGATATCTTGGTAAAGGTAGAGTATTCGGAGAAGAAGGACGTGCTTTCTTTGATTATCACCTACAAGGGGCCTTACTTTGACGTGCGTGACACGGACAGCAGCCTCTTTAGAGATTTGCTTTCAGAGAAGACTACAACCTACACAGAGAAGACTGTGGATGACCCAGACGGCTTTGTGAACCGCATTGACATGCACTTTAAGTGGGAAGAGGAGGAGTGAGCATGAAGCGTTTTGTATTAATTTCTCTTCTTTTGTGTGCTTGTGTTTTTGCCGTTTTTGCTGCTGATGCTTCTGACGATATCACCAAACGCAGTATTGCTTCCTTTGACGGTGAGCCTATTGGCGTTCAGACTGCAGTTCTCTATGAAGAGCTCATTATGGACAAAGTTCCGCATACGGAGTTCCAGTATTACACCATGCCTAACGACATGATTTTGGCTCTTCAGAGCAAGAAGATTAGTGCCTACATCATAGAACAGGTTGGCTTTGGTGTTCAGAAAGCAAACCATCCAGAACTTGAAGTTTTGGACGAGCTTCCTGGTACAATTAGTGCTTCCATGATTGTTGGTAATAACGACAAACAAGCGACGCTTTTGGCACAGTTGAACGAATTTATTAGCACATGTGAGGCTGATGGGACATCGGAATACCTTTACGACTACTGGATTAACAACTTTGATCCAGAGAACAGCACCTGCGATATAACCGGTTTTACCGGTGAAAATGGCACCATCTCTGTTGCCGTTGAAGGTGGCTATGAACCGTTCTCCTTTGTAAGTAACGGAAACCTTTCAGGCTATGATGTAGACTTCATTTGTCGCTTTAGCCGTGCCTACGGTTATACTCCGGTTTTCTATGAAGTTCCGTTTGAGTCTATTGCTCCTGGCGTAGAGACCGGTAAGTACGACATTGGCATGAACATTGTTGTCAGTGAAGAACGTAACGAGACAGGAACTCTTACAAAAACTTACTACACCTGTCCAGTTGTAATGGTTGTTCTTGGCGAAGACACCAGCAATGTTACTTTCTTTGAGCAGATTAAAAACAGCTTTTACAAGACCTTCATAAGAGAGAACCGTTGGGAGCTCTTCCTTGAGGGGGCAGGCGTCACAATTTTGGTTACAGTGGTATCCATCCTTGCCGGAACCTTTATTGGTTTTGCTGTGTTTATGGTAATCAGAAAGGGCGGAGTTGTAGCCAACAAAATCACAGACTTCTTCCTTTGGTTGATTCATGGCATGCCAACAGTCCTGCTTCTGATGATTCTCTACTACATTGTCTTTGGAAGCTCCAGACTAAGTGGCATGTGGGTCTCCGCAGTAGGATTCTCCCTTATGTTTGCCTGCTCCATGATTGATATGCTCCGTGTTGGCTACAATGCAATTGGTAGAGGCCAGTTTGAAGCTTCAACCGCTCTTGGCTACTCCGATACTCAGCGTTTCTTTAAGATTATCCTTCCTCAGGCGGCACGTCACTTCCTTCCAATCTACAAAAATGAAGTTGTCACTTTAATCAAGGAAACTTCAGTTGTTGGCTACATTGCTGTTTTGGATTTGACCAAAATCAGTGACCTTGTGCGTAGCCGTACTTATGAGGCCTTCTTCCCGCTGATTCTCACCGCCATTATGTACTTTATCATTGAGTCCATCATGACCTACATAGTCAAGCGCATTGACATCTCCCTAGATCCAAAGCGCAGGCCAGAAGATAAGATTTTGAAGGATATAAAGCAGTGGGAGTAGAACTCTGATTGCAATTTATTGGCATTTACAAACTTCAACCCCAGTGGAAGCCCTCCATTGGGGTTTTGTTTTTGAACCCAATGTTCTTAACTACAAATTAGCCCTTTTTTCTGATTTTTTGGCATTTTAGGCTATTTTTAGCCCTTTTTCTTAATTTTTTGCAAAAAAGGGCCAGTTCACGTCTTAAGTTCACGTCTTAAGTTCACGTCTTAAATGTTATACGATTCTAGCACTTCCTTCAGTCTATGCGGATAGTTAGTCTCAATGCCATCACATCCAAGGTCAATAAGCCGGCGCATCTCTGCAACGTCGTCAATGGTCCAATAGTGAACGGCAAGGTTATGGCGGTGTGCAGCCTTAACAAAATGGTACGTGGAAAGGCTTAGCCCGTACTCCTCGGTTGGTACCTGAAGAACGCAAATTGGGTCTGTGAAAGCAAAATCTACGTTCAAAAGCTGGGTCACGTAAAACTTGGTAACAGCCCCCTCTGCAGGTGAGAACATGAACGTCTCTGGAACCTCGCCTGAAGCCTTTAGCCTCTTGAACTCGCTGTAAATCTCCTCATGGAAGCTGGCCAGTACCACGCGGTCAAAAGCGTTATACTTTCTAAGTAGCCTCAGCGCCTCCTCAAGCGCACGCATTCCCAGCTCTCCAGATTGCTTAATCTCTACGTTAATCCGATTTCCCGGAAAGGCCACTAACAACTCTTCCAAAGTAGTTGCCAAAAAGACTTTCTCATCTCTAGCAGTTACGCCCTCAGGATAATCCACGTCTGTTGGATAGACACGCTGACCGGAATCGGTCTTAAAGTGTTCGCGTTGGCCAGAGAGGTGTTGGGAAGAGGTTGGATTGGTATAGCTGAAGTCTACCTTCTGAGCTATGAGGTCTGAGTAGTTCCAGTCTGAAATATAGCCTGTAACGTTGGTCTTGCGGTCTAAAGTGATGTCATGTGACAGAATTAGGACATTGTCGGCCGTTAGGCTAACGTCCGTCTCCATGATGACGTTAGAGTCTACGCTGTAGGCATTATAGAAGGCTTCAAGGGTATTATCTGGGAATTCCTTGTTGCCCCCGCCGTGGGCAATTAGAATTGGCAGGCCGTTGTTCGAGCGTACAGCGTTAACTTGCTTGTAGTTCTTAGTCCTAGGAATCAGACCTAAAATGGCATAAAGTAGAATCAAACTACCAAGGATGTAGAGCAAAACTTTAAGAAATTTCTTCATACCTTTCAGTGTAAAGCTAGTGTTCCGGTTTTGCAAGTTGGATTTGATTTACTCAGACCGTAGCGCGGCTACTGGGTCTTTCTTGGCTGCCTTCTTTGCTGGGATTTTTCCACCAATTGAGGTAAGCAGAACGCTCAGCAAAATAAGGATAATGGAGCTACCCATAGGAAGTGCGGCACTAATGTCTGTTGACTTTGTCAGGGTATGGATTATTGCATTTCCAGGAACCAGTAAGAGCAGGGTAATGAGGATGCCAAGAATTCCAGAACAAAGGCCTATAATGAAGGTCTCGGCCTTAAAAACTTGGGTAACATTGCGTTTTGAGGCACCAAGGGCGCGCAGGATGCCAATCTCTTTGGTTCTCTCCAGGACAGAAATGTAGGTAATAATTCCAATCATTATTGAGGAGACCACGAGCGATACCGCAACAAAGGCTATGAGAACATAGGAGATGACATTTACAATTGTGGTAACTGAAGACATTAGAAGCCCTACGTAATCGGTATAGGTAATTTTGTCGTCGTCACTAGCAGAGGCGTTGTAGGTCTTGATGCAGGCCGTGATGTGGTCTTTGTCCTCAAAGCTGTCTGAATAGAGGCTGATTGAGGTAGGGGCGTTCAAGCTAACATAGCCAAAGGCCTGAAGATTATCGTCATAGGAGCCTGGATTGATGTAAAGGTCATAGAAGGCAAGCATTTCAGAATCTTCAACCTCGTCCGATTGCAGGTAAAGGTCCAAGATTTGGGCAAGCTGGCTTTCTGACATTGCAGATACATCAAAGAGCTCAGAGCTCCCAAGCTGACTGAGCAGGTTACGAGCTAAAGCGGCTTTCTCTGAAGCGGGCAGATTGATAAGATAATTCTTTGCAGTTTCAACCTTTGCTTGGTCATCTGCAGGTGCAAAGTCTGCTCCATTGAGAATGTTGTGCTCTGGATCTGCCATTTGAGCTTTGACTACTTCTGAATTGTTGCTGTAATCAACAAGGTAGTCTATCAAGGCGTTGGTGTAGGCAAGTGGTCTGCTTAAAGTTGCGTAGGAGGCCTCCTCACAGGGCCTAATAATTCCAACAATCTTAAGCTGTAAAGCCTTAGTTGCAACCTCTTTCAAGGCAGTTTCATCTTCAGCTATGCTTTCAAAGAAACCATTAGAATTTTTTACATAGGTGTCGCAAGCAGGAATTAAAATCAAGGTTTGCTTGCAGATATCTTCATAACTAATTTTTGAAGTCTCAAGATCGATCGTCTCTCCTGAGTCAATTTGCTTCATGATTGTCTTATACTGGCTAGTGGGAAGTAAGCCAAGTTGATACAACGTGTAGCTGGAAATTTCATTGTTTTTATCTGTTAGCAAGACAACTTCATTAAAATTTTGAGGCCAAGATCCGTAGACCACTTCATAGTTATCCATAACAGTTTGACTTACTAACTGTCCATCTTTCCCAGGTAAGAGCTCCTCAAGACAGTTTGTCTTACTTGAACCTCCACCCATTATGGAATCCATTGCACTCATGGCATCTGAGCTATATTTAGAATTATTTAACGTGCTGCCATCTGTATTGACAAACGTGCCTTCTGAATCAAACGTGTATACGTTAAAATTCGTGTTATACGAGTAGACAATTCCGCTTTCACCTAAATAATTGTGAATCTCACTTTCAGGGTCGTCCAAGTACTTCTTGAAAGCCGTCAGATTATTTGTTTGTATACTCAAGGAAGCTGAAGAAGCAGCCTCAAGATCCTTGGTATTTGAGTACACTCCATCCAGTTCATGGTCAACCGTAGCTGACGGCTCTTCACTTGCAGCGGTAGCCAGAAGTGAAGCCAAGTCCAAACTTTTTGCCTCAATAGTGACAGGATAGGACATCATTGTGTCTTTTTGCAATTCCGTTATATAGTTGTTCACGCCAGCCGAAAGCGACAAAATTAACGCAATCCCTATAATCCCGATAGACCCTGCAAAGGCTGTCATAAACGTTCTACCTTTCTTGGTTAGTAGGTTGTTGAAACTCAAAGAGAGGGCAGTGAGTCTGGACATGGAAGCTTTACCTAGATTCTTGTGAAGTGGCTCTGCAACAGAGTTTTCAGGAATCTCATAAGGATTGGAATCTCCAATAATTTTACCATCCTGAAGATGCACAATTCTTGTGGCATATTTGTCTGCTAACTCTGGATTATGAGTTACCATAACCACTAGGCGGTCCTTTGCCACTTCTTTCAAAAGATCCATAACTTGAATTGAAGTCTCTGTGTCTAAGGCTCCGGTAGGTTCATCTGCAAGAAGAATCTTTGGATCATTGACCAAGGCACGGGCAATTGCAACTCTTTGCATTTGCCCTCCAGAGAGCTGGTTTGGTCTCTTGTGGAGCTGATTTCCAAGCCCCACCTGCTCAAGAGCCTTAATTGCACGGGCTTTTCTTTCTGAACTGCTAACTCCTGAAATTGTCAAAGCTAGCTCTACATTGGCCAAAATGCTCTGGTGGGAGATGAGGTTGTAACTTTGAAAAATAAAACCTACGGTATGATTTCTATAAGAATCCCAATCTTTGTCTTTATATTTTTTTGTAGAAATCCCGTTTATGATTAAATCACAGGTCTGATTTCCGTTGGCATCTAGCTTGTCATAACGGTCAAGACCCCCAATAACGTTTAAAAGGGTTGTTTTTCCAGAGCCACTAGGTCCTAGAATTGCAACAAATTCATTATCCCTAAGGTTTAAGGATACATTGTCTAGGGCTTTTTGTTTTAAATCCCCTGTAATATAAGTCTTTGAAATATTCTTAATCTGAAGCATAAGCAAAAAATACTAATAAAGTTGCTAGAGGTCTAGAGTATTTTTCTAGAATTCTAAGATAAACCCTAAGACAGAATTTTTAGAAATCCATTTAAAGCTCAAAAATCAAATTGCATAAAATATGTATAAAAAAATTGTAAGAATAAAAACAATTCAAGCAATTTTTATTGCATATTCTCTGCATATACTTGAATAAAATACAAATAGAGTGCAAAATCGTTTCAATTTTTCAAGCGCTTAAAAGGCGCTATCACCGCTATTAATATAATTAGGAGGCAAATCTTGGCCAGATACATAATAAAACGAATACTACTTGCCATTGCAACAATTTTCATTATCTGCTTTATAACTTTCTTTCTCATGCATGCAGTACCAGGTGGCCCGTTTAACAGGGAAAAAGCCCTTTCTCAAGCTACAATTGATGCCTTGAATGCAAGATATGGCCTAGATCAGCCTCTTTGGACTCAGTTTGTTAACTATATGAAAAATCTCTTTAAAGGGGATTTTGGAGTTTCTCTTAAGAATGGACGTGAAATATCGGCTATATTTGCTGAGTCCTTTCCAACTTCTGCAAAGTTGGGGCTCATGGCAATTACAATTGCTCTTATAAGCGGTACTATTTTGGGTAGTGTTGCAGCCATCATGAGAAATAAGTGGCCAGACAGAGTTATTGTATTTTGCTCCACCTTATTCACTGCAGTACCAAGCTTCGTTCTTGCAACACTGTTACTTTTGGTGTTTTCAATTCAGCTTGGTTGGGTTCCTGTTTGGAGTGCAACTGAAACGCATTATCTTCTTCCTGTAATTGCACTTTCTGCCTATCCAATGGCCTACACAACCCGTCTTGCAAAGACCAGTATGCTGGATGCTTTGAGTCAAGATTATGTTAGGACTGCACGTTCCAAGGGCGTTTCAAAGTGGAAGATTATCTTCAAACATGCTCTTAGAAACTCACTTATTCCTATTATTACTTATGCAGGCCCTCAGATTGCCTATATTATCACCGGTTCAATGGTTGTTGAGACAGTTTTCACCGTTGGTGGAATTGGAACAAAGTTTGTAAGTGCAATCAATAACAGAGATTACACTTTGATTATGGCAACTACCATCTTCCTTGCCACCATCATGGTTGTGGCAAACGTTTTGTGTGACCTTCTTTATAAGTTGGTTGACCCAAGAATCAAATACGAGTAAGGAGGAAAGTATGTCAGACGCAACAAAAGACACAACAAAAGACACAACAACTGCACTTCCAAAGAAAAAACCTCTCAGTTTACAGCTGGATTTGTCAAAATTCAGCCCAGAAATGTTTGAAAAGGCAACGGATGAAGAAAAGCGCCAGCAGGATGTCATGAGTGAAAGTACCTCCTTCTTAAAAGACGGTATCAGAAAACTCATGAAAAACCCTCTTGCCGTTGGTAGCTTAATTGTCATAGCCTTAATTCTCCTATTGATTACTGTTGCCCCATTAATTGTCCCTTACGGTTATGATGAAATTCTTTCCGTAAATGGAGTTAGAGACAAAGGGGCTAAGAACCTTAAACCGTTTACCTATAGCAAACTTGAGCAGCAGTATATAGAAGCTGGTGGCACCCGTTTCCCACATATTTTTGGAACAGATGAGCAGTGCCGTGACTATTTTATAAGAGTAGTTTATGGAACACGGGTATCGCTTTTTGTAGGCTTCTTTGCTTCAATTATCGTTTTGATTATCGGGATGATATATGGAAGCGTATCGGGCTACTTGGGCGGTAAAGTTGACTTGATTATGATGCGAATTGTTGATGTCATTTATTCGCTGCCGGACACGCTTATAGTTATCTTGCTTAGCGTGGTGTTGCAGAGTGTGCTGGACCTAAAGAGTGGGTCGTTTTTGAGCTCTTTGGGCACGAATATGATATCGCTTTTCATTGTTTTTGCTCTGTTATACTGGGTTGGCATGGCGCGTTTGATTAGAGGACAAATCCTTTCTATAAAAGAAAATGAGTATATTCTAGCTTCCAAGTCAATTGGTACGCCTACAAAGATGATTATCAAAAAGCACATGTTGCCTAACTGCCTGTCAGTTATCATTATTTCTACGGCGCTTCAGATTCCATCGGCCATTTTCACGGAGAGCTATCTGAGCTTCATTGGTCTTGGCGTTCAGGCTCCAATGCCGTCGCTGGGCTCGCTCGCTAACTCTGCCCGTGGTGGGCTTCAGAATTACCCGTACAAACTGGTGTTCCCGTCCCTGATGATTTGTCTGATTGTCTTGAGCTTAAACCTTTTGGGCGATGGACTTAGAGACGCATTTGATCCAAAACTTAAGAAGTAGGAGGTCCAATATGAGCGTAAAAAACAGCAAAAAAAGTATAAGCACACAGAGTGCAGCTGAAAAACATCACCTAATTAGCGTAAACGATCTCCACACCTCCTTCTTTACGGAATCGGGCGAGGTTCACGCGGTCAACGGCATCTCCTTCAACCTAGACGAAGGCGAAATCTTAGGCATAGTAGGCGAGTCCGGCTCCGGCAAGTCTGTTACCGCCTATTCCATCATGCAAATCCTTGCCGATACAGGAAAAATCACCGGTGGCAGCATACTCTACAAAGGCCAAGACATCAGCAAATGGAATGAGAACAAGCTCTGTCACTTCCGCGGAAAGTGCTGTTCCATCATCTTCCAAGACCCAATGACCAGCCTCAACCCCGTCTTCACAATTGGCAACCAGCTCAAAGAAGCCATCACGCTCCACACCGACAAAAAAGGCAAAGACGCCACGGCCCGTGCAATCGAGCTCTTGCAACTTGTAGGCATCAACGAACCAGAACGCCGTCTGCGCCAATACCCCCACGAACTCTCCGGCGGAATGCGTCAGCGCGTCATGATAGCCATGGCTTTAGCCTGCGAACCCGATATTCTTATAGCTGATGAACCTACCACCGCTCTGGATGTCACAATTCAGGCGCAAATCCTTGAGCTGATTCAAGATCTTCAGAAAAAACTTGGTATGGCAGTTATTCTGGTTACCCATGATTTGGGCGTTATTGCAGAACTCTGCGACAACATTATTGTTATGTATGGTGGAAGAGTTTGCGAACGCGGAACTGGACGGGAAATTTTCTATAATCCAAAGCATGAATATACAAAGGGCCTATTGCGTTCAATTCCAAACGTTAACAACATGAAGGAGCGTCTTGTCCCAATTCCAGGAACTCCAATTAACATTCTCAATTTGCCAAAAGGCTGTTCTTTCTGTGCCCGTTGCGAGCAGTGCATGAAGATTTGTCTTGAGCAAATGCCAGACGAAATCTGGATTAATGATGACCACAAAGCCGCTTGCTGGATGAATGTTAAAGAAGCCATTGAAGGAGGTGCAGTATGAGCGAAACAACAGAGAAAAAAGTTCCATTGGTAGAAGTAAAGCACCTAAAACAGTACTTTGAAGTCAAATCTGGTTTCTTTGGCAAACAGTACCTAAAAGCGGTAGACGATGTCTCATTTTCAATAGATGAGGGCGAAACTTTAGGCCTTGTTGGCGAATCAGGCTGTGGAAAGACCACAGTAGGACGTTCTCTTCTTCATCTTTATGAGCCAACTGCAGGCGAAATTCTCTATAATGGAGAACTTGTAACCAAGAAAAATCTTCCTCAAATGAGAAAGAACATGCAAATGGTTTTCCAAGATCCCTATTCCTCTTTGGATCCAAGAATGACGGTTGAAGATATCATAGGTGAACCTCTTGATGTCCATGGTCTTTATGCTAATAGAGCAGAGCGCCGTGAGAAGGTTCTTCAACTGATGGATTACGTTGGACTTAATGCAGAGCATGCGCGCCGTTATGCCCATGAGTTCTCTGGCGGTCAGCGTCAGAGAATTGGAATTGCTCGTGCCCTTGCAGTCAATCCAAAGTTCATTGTTTGTGATGAGCCGGTTTCTGCCTTGGACGTTTCAATTCAGGCGCAGGTGGTCAACATGTTTGAGGATCTTCAGGCTAAACTTGGAGTAGCATATCTCTTTATTGCTCATGATCTTCTGGTGGTACACCACATTTCAAAGCGCATTGCTGTCATGTATTTGGGTAAAATTGTAGAAATTGCTGATGCTGATGATATTAACAATCATCCAATTCACCCTTACACTCAGTCTTTGATTTCTGCCGTTCCTATTCCAGATCCAGACATTGCACGTAGTCGTCAGCGTATTGTTCTTGAAGGGGATGTTCCAAGTCCACTTAATATGCCTCAGGGTTGCCCATTTAGAACTAGATGTCGTTATGCTTGCGATAAATGCGCTCAGAGTATGCCTGAGTTAACAGAGCGTGAACCAGGTCACAAAGTTGCCTGTCATGTGATGTAAAATCTCTTAGTGGTTTTTTACTATATTAAACAATTTTTATTATATTGAATAATAATTGCATATTTTAAGGAGTGCGCTCTAAGTCTTGGGCGCATTCATTTTATCCATTTTGTTGTTATATGCACCAACTTTGAATAAAAATCGAATATTTTTGCAAAAAATGCAAAAAAGCTATTGCGTTTTTTTTGTGAAAACTATAAACATATCGAAAATATTTTTTTAGGAGAAACACAATGAAAAAAGCTCTATCTATTTTTCTAGTAATGATCGTGATTTGCTCCTATGCTTTCTGTGGCGGTGCTTCAGAAGCAAATACAGCAACATCATCATCAACTTCAACATTAGTTATCAATCCTGAGGAACATGTTGGAGCAGACTACGTAGACCCAGTCACAGAATGGGACACTTACGACGAACTCATTGCAGCAATCAAGTCTGAGACAGACTCTGCTAAGAGAGCTGAGATGATGCATGAAGCTGAAGACATTCTTATGTCCAACTACTGTGTCATTCCTCTTTATTATTACAATGATGTTTACATGATGAAGAGCTACGTATCTGGCGTTTATAGCAACCCGTTTGCTACAAAGTTCTTCCAGTACACAAAGCTCTCCAACGGTTCTGACACTCTCCGTGTTTGCCTTGCTTCTGAGCCAGACTATCTTGACCCAGCTTTGAACAGCTCAGTTGACGGTGCATGTCTTGCAGCAGCTTCCTTCTCAGGTCTCTACACCTATGATTCAACAGGAAAGACAGCTCCAGCCTGTGCAGAAGGCTACACAGTATCTGACGACGGCCTTACTTATACAGTAACCCTTAAGAGCGGCCTCAAGTGGTCAGACGGTTCAGACCTCACAGCAGCTGATTTTGAGTATTCTTGGAAGCGTGCTTCTTCTGCAGTAACAGGTGCTGACTATGCTTACATGTTCAGTGGCTTTGATGGTTACAGCGAAGATGGTAGCTCAGATGTCAATGTAGTAGCAGTTGACGATACCACCTTGGTCTTCACTCTTACAGCTCCATGTGCCTACATGGAAGACCTCATGGCCTTCCCAACCTTCTTCCCAGTCAAGCAGAGTGCTGTTGAAGCTTATGCAGACTACCTCACAAGCCCAGGCGGCTGGTGCCAGGAAGCTGGATTTGTATCCAACGGACCATTCGTTTGCACAGGTTGGAACCACGATGTTTCAATGACCTACGAGAAGAACCCGTACTGGTACGATGCTGACAATGTTTCCATCAACAAGATTGAGTTCATGCTTTCTGCAGACGACAACGCAATCTACGCAGCCTACAACGCTGGCGACCTTGACCTTGCAGACTCCGTCCCAACCGACGCAATTGCAGACTTGATTGCTTCCAAAAACCCAGAGTTCTACGTTGTAGACGAACTTGGAACCTACTACGTAGCTTTCAACTGCAAGAGCTCACTCTTTGACGGCATGACAGCAGCACAGGCAGCCTGCGTAAGAGAAGCCTTCTCTATCCTGATTGACCGCGACTACATCTGCGAGACAATTGGACAGACTGGACAGGTTGCAGCCAACTCCTTCATTCCACTTGGAATGGCAGATGGCAACGGTGGCGTCTTCAAGTCCGATGCTAACGATGGCTACTATGATGCATACGGCATCAATAACGACCCAGCTGGCACAACAGCTAAGGCAATTGCTCTTCTTGAAGCAGCTGGCTACAAGTTTGTTGACGGCAAGCTTTCCTCTGAGACTCCAATCAGCCTCACCTACCTTACCAACACAACTTCAGGGCACGTTGCAGTTGCTGAATCCATCCAGCAGGACCTTGCAGCAATTGGTATTGAGTTGAAGATTCAGCAGCAAGACTGGAACGTATTCCTCCAGGAGAGAAAGAACGGTAACTTTGACTTTGCTCGTGAAGGTTGGATTGCAGACTTCAATGACCCAATCAACATGCTTGAGATGTGGACTACCGTCTCTGGTAACAACGACTGCCAGTTTGGAAGATAATCCAATTTTTGCCATTAATAACTATATAGAGGGGCTGCAACTTCAGTTGCGGTCCCTTTTTTTCTGTGCTAGACTAAATAAAGACTAGCAAAAGACTAGTGTGTGGAGGATGTGATTTATGGCAAAAGAGAAAGAAGCTGTAAAAAAAGAGACAGCTAAAAAAGAAGCTGCAACACCAGCTGCTGCTCCAGTAGAAGCAACAGAGAAGAAAGAGCCAAAAGATGTTCATGAACTTCTTTGGGTTCAGGGAAAAGGCTGGGGCGTAAAGCGTCAGGGTAGTGAAAAGGTCATCAAATATTTTAAGACCAAAATTGAAGCAACAGAATATGTTGTAAAGGTCAGTGGCAACATGGGAACCAGAGTTGTCATTCACCTCAAGAACGGAAAGTTCCAGAAGTTTGACAATGCAATGAGAGCCCTCTCTTATGCAAAGGATTCAAAAGAAGAAGAATAAATTTTTGTTTACACCCGCCAAAAGCGGGTGTATCATTGTAAGCTAGATAAGATAAAACCTTGGAGGTTTCAATGGCAGAAGTATTGTTAAAAAACATCTGCAAGATCTACGATGGTGGCGTAAAAGCTGTCAATGATGTCAACATTGAGATCAAAGACAAAGAGTTTGTCG
>CAVCYP010000046.1:0-13801 GCA_963606545.1 Sphaerochaetaceae bacterium | reverse complement strand
ATTTTGTTTTGTAATGTGTTGCTGCATACTTAAAGTAGTTAAGTTGTAGTTTCATATGAATTTCCCTCTGATTGTTTTGTTAATTATAGCACTGCATGTGGGTTAACGCTAATAAAAATGGGTGAGATTGGCGCACTGTTAGGCGCACTGTTTGGCGGAACGTGCGTGAAAGCAGCTCTCTCGTTCCTTGAAAAATCTAAATTTTCTTCATTTTCAAGGAATTATGCTATAAGATTCGGGCATGAGCAGAATCCTAAAGAAAGCGGAAGATGTAAGAGAGTGGCTAGGGGAGGACTACGGCAGAAAGACCGCAGTATTTTCGTCACTGTCGGCTCTGATGAATTTCTTTTTCATGGCTTTCAATGCCGTCCTCGGCGTTATGTACTCCTCTCTTTGGCATGGTTCGATATCTGTGTACTATGCCCTGCTCTTTATTGTTAGGAGTGTCATTGTGCTGCATCAGAGAAGGGGAGAGGACAATGTGAGGAATGACAGGGATATCTATCTCAGGACTCACGTCCTCCTTCTTGTAATGAACCTCTCTCTTATTGTTCCAATAGCAATGATGACTATTGGGAGCCACAGTTATACCCACGGCCTTATTCCCGCCATAGCAATGGCAACCTATACGACCTACCGTGTCACAATGGCGATAATGAACGCTGTAAAAGCAAAGAAAGAAGCAAGCGTATTCATTTCAGAACTTAGGACAATTAACTTCATAGATGCGATGCTTTCTGTTCTTACTCTCCAGAATGCACTCATAATAGCGACTGGCGGACAGTCTGAAGATATGCAGACACTGACAGCCTACACAAGCGGCGGTATATGGCTTCTTGTCGTAGCAGTCACTGTGCTGTCGTTCAGGAAAATCAGAACCTTTGGGGAACAATAAAGCATTAAGGCTGCACTTCAAAGTAAAGTTTGAACTATGTTTGAAGTTGACTTTGAAGTAGTTCAAAGAAGAGGGCATTATATGGTTCTAGAACGTGTGTCCTGTCAGGGCATTTTGACGTAGATTTACCAATTTAATATTCAGCTCTCTGCTTCGGTGGAGGGCTTTCTTTTTAGGTCACCTTTGGGTTGCTGATTCCTAAGGTTGCTTAGCGTTTTTATCTGGAGATCCCCCAAGTGCTGCGACTGCTATGGAAGGATCAACAAATTCTCTTTTTCTTCTACTTCTAATTACAGTCTTAGATCTTATCGTTGGGCACCAAGCATTATTTGGAGTTTTTGTGATGTCTGCTAATTTGAAGGTACAACAGGACTAAGGGCAACTAAACATAACATTTTTCAGAATTTTATGTTAATTTCAGTTGGTTGAGGTTTCTAGCCACCAAAAATAACATGAATTCATGAATATTTTGGAAGTAAAGGGGCTTTGCAAGAGATACCCTAAATTTGAACTCAAAGATGTCTCCTTCTTTATTGAAGCTGGAAAGATTACAGGATTCATTGGCAGAAACGGTGCAGGCAAGAGCACTACCATGAAAGCAATCTTAAATTTAGTACATCCCGACAGTGGCGAGATTGTTTATTTTGGAGAGATTAAAAAGGATATCGGGTTTTGTTCAGGGGCGGTGACGTGGTATCAGCATAAGAGGTTGGCGGACGTGATTGGCGTGGTGCGCTCTTGCTATGATAGCTGGGAGGAGATGGCGTTTGAAAAGTATGTGAAGCTATTTTCTTTGGATTTAGACAAGCGGATATGTGAACTTTCAGAGGGTATGAAGGTGAAGTTTAACTTGCTTTTGGCGCTTTCTCATAAGGCCAAGCTTTTGATCTTGGACGAGCCTACCAGTGCACTAGATCCTTTTTCTCGGGATGAACTTTTAGATCTCTTTGATGTCCTCAAACACAATGGAGTTGCAATTTTTTTCTCGACTCATATCATTTCAGACCTTCAAAAGTGTGCAGATAACATTATTTACATTTCTAATGGTAAAATAGTTGCAACGCTTCCAAAAACAGATTTTGTTAATCAACTATCGGTTAAAGGGGAAGGTTTGGAGGATACTTTTTTGCGGTTGGAACGGGAGGCTCAGAATGAGTAATTGGCGAGTTTTACTGAGGAAAGAACTGCATCTCAGTGCTAGCTGTCTATCCTTTATATTTATAGTTTTTGGGCTGATGTTTTTGATTCCTGGATATCCTATTTTGTGTGGCGTATTTTTTGTTACTCTTGGAATTTTTCAGAGTTTTCAGAGTTCAAGGGAGAATAATGATATTTTATTTTCGGTCTTGCTTCCGTTTCCTAAACACTCTGTTGTATTGAGTAAGTTTTTGTTTGTAGCGTTTATTGAGTTTTGTAGTTTGCTTTTGATGGCAGGCGTTGTGCTACTTAGGATGTTTGTGCTCTCAGAAGCTTTGGTATACGTGCAAAACCCGCTTATGAATGCAAACTTCTTTGCCCTTGGTTTTGCTTTTGTAATTTTTGGATTGTTTAATTTAATTTTTGTTGGTGGCTTCTTTAAAACCGCTTACAAGTTTGGCGCACCTTTTGTCTCTTATATCCTAGTTGCCTTTATTGTGGCTTTTTTGGCTGAAGCCTTGCATTATTTCCCCGGTCTTTATTGGCTTAATGCTTTTGGGTGTGATTATTTGTTGAGGCAACTTTGTACTTTGGCGGGTGGGGTAATAATCTATCTATTGTTGACGGTTTTGGCGTATCATCTATCTTGCAAGAGGTTTGAGAAGATAGATCTATAGGTTAAGATTGAAACTTATTGGAGGGCGCAGGTGATTAAAGATAACTTAGTGCAGCTGAGAAATATTCACGGATTCTCACAAGAACAGGTTGCAGAGAAGCTTGATATATCGCGACAGGCGTATGCCAAATGGGAGTCTGGTGCAACTATTCCAGATATTGAAAAATGTAGCCTTCTTGCAGAACTTTACGAAGTGAGTCTTGATAGTTTGGTTAAAACTCAGACGTTTGACGGGCTAGGTACAGTTGCTCCTGCACCAAAAGGTAAGAATATCTGGGGTTCTGTTATTTTAAACGATAGAGGGCAAGTGGTAATTCCTAAAGAAGCACGGGAGCACCTTAAGCTTACCGCTGGCGAGCGTCTCATAGTTCTTAGTGATGATAACGGCATTGCTTTAGTTTCTGCCCAGCGTTTTGAAGCTCAAATGAGACGAGCCATGGAGCTAGCAGCTTTGGATTGTTGATCTGGTGTACTCAAAATGCAACCAAAAACTATAATTAATGGCTCTTTGATTAAAAAAGTTTAACCATCCAGAGATAGGAATTTTTCTTTGATCAAATATTGTTATTACAGGTGATAAGAGCTTTAGTAACATAAAATCAAATCAGTTTGGTCTTACCTCGCAACGAATAAGGCTACTACGGAATATCGGGATACAAACTGTTAGCAAGAGACCGATAATTATGCTGATAATACTAGAAAATTAACTACACATATGATAATATATAGATGGCGCTGCCGTGAAACGGTGGACGGTGACCTCTTGGATCTGTAACAGGATATTCAGGAGGGTTCCTCCTGGATTCGTCGTTAAGGTCGAGAAAGGAGGTGAGGCTTATGTCAGATTATGAAATGCTGATGATTGTAATTGCAATCTTAGGCTTATTAATAACTGTTTATCAGAGCAAAAAATAACCGTCCCCTTGATGTGACCCCCAAAGTTTGGATTAAACCAAATACAAGGGGGTTTCATTTTGAAGCTAACAGCAGAACTAAAGGAAGCAATCATAAGAGAGCTAACTGAAGAAGGTACAAAAGTAGCTGATGTTTGTTCTAGATACGATTTGAACAAAGAAACAGTAAATCAGTTACGCTCAGTGTTCAAGACACATGGTTATGAAGGACTTCTCGAAAAGAGAAAGGGTACCTACACAAGAGATTTTAAGTTTGAAGTGGTTCATTATGTAAAATGTTCACATGACTCAATGAGAAATGTTAGTATTAAGTACAATTTACCAAAAGCAACAGTAAGAAAGTGGGTCATAGAATACGACAGGGATGGAGCAGACTCATTTGCTGAAGAAAGAAGAGGAAAAAAATTGCCAGATTCTAAGCCACGAGGACGCAAGCCCAAAAAATCAGAGCCAGAAACAACTGAAAATGCTGAATTACAGCAGTTGAAGAAGCGGAACAAATATCTTGAGATGGAGAATGAGTACCTAAAAAAACTCAATGCCTTAGTTCAGGAGAGGATTCTCCGAGAAAGGAAGAAATAGTACTCATCGTAGAAGAACTAAGGCAAAAATACCCTCTCAAGGATCTTATCAAGATATCAGGAATCTCAAGGAGTACATATTTCTATGTACGAAAGAAAAATAAGGCTCCAGATAAAGACGCAGATCTAAAGAAACAGATATTAGCAATTTACAACAAAAACGTTAAGGGAAAAGAGAAATATGGCTACAGACGAGTTTATGCAGAACTTCGCAAACTTGATCAATACTTCCATGTGAACCATAAGAAAGTGCAAAGGATTATGCAGGAGCTTGGATTGTTTGGGTACATCTCAAAAAACGGCAATAAGAAGTATTCCTCATACAAAGGTACCATTGGTAAGATTGCAGATAATGAGGTTAAAAGGCATTTTAAAGCCGAAAGACCTAATACTCTATGGTCAACAGATGTCACTGAGTTCAATCTTCCAGAGTGTAATAATACCAAAGTGTATCTATCTCCAATCAAAGATTTCTGCGATGGCTCAATTGTAAGTTACTCATGTTCAACTTCACCAAATTTGAAGCTTGTTATGGATATGTTAGACAAGGCATTTGATAAATATGGCTGTCTTGCTGGACTAGTTTTCCATTCAGATCAAGGTTGGCAGTACCAACATAAGACCTGGGCAAAAAGGCTTGACAATAGATGTATCACACAAAGTATGTCTAGAAAGGGAAATTGTCTAGACAATAGTAAGATGGAAACATTCTTTGGAACAATCAAGAAAGCTATATGGTTTGGACAGGAACATAAGTACAAGACATCTGAAGAACTCATAGCTGCCATTGGTGATTACATAGATTGGTATAATAAAGAAAGAATTCAAATAAAACTTAAAGGCCTGACCCCTTTACAATTTAGGGAACAAGCCTTTAACATAACCGCATGATGTTGTCCAACAAAATGGGGTCACATCATTATGATGTTCAAAGCAAGAGCGGTTAATTCGTTCAAAATTTGAGGTCAACCGTCCACTGGCGGTGCCTTTCTATTTGTAATATACGACAGAACTTTTCACTCGTCAAGGTTAGGTTTGTCATGTGACGACGGGCCGGTATTCCCATTGTATGGCATGGCTATGCGTAAATGAGTTGAGGTTTAAATAAAGGTTATGCTGGCTGGTGTTTTTACATAAGCTGTAATTGACTGGGATTTAGTGGATTTAGGTGTGATAGCTACCGGGGTTTTACCCTCCTTGACACTATATGTTGCAAAGCTTACAATAATCTGATTAAAGGGGGATAGTATGAGTACAACTATCATATGGATCCTTCTTTGTCTTAGTTGTATTGGATTAGGCTGGCTTGCACGCTGGCTGTATGGAAAAGTAAAGCTTACTTCAGTTGAGCAGCAGGCTGTGAGACTGAATCAGGAAGCCATTAAGGAAGCCGAGGCGAAAAGCAAGGAACTCTTGCTTGAAACTAGAGATACACTCCTTAAGGAGCAGATGCAACAAGAGCGTGAAGCTCGGGATAGACGTAGCGAACTTCAGCGCTATGAGAGGCGTTTGCTTCAGAAGGAAGAGAACTTGGAAAAAATCCAGGATGAGCTGGATAAGACCAAGTCTTTGCAACAAGATAAAGAAGAGCAATTAGAGCTCCGCGACAAACAGGTGGCGGAGAGGGAAACTCAGTGGACTGCGGAACTGGAAAGAGTTGCCAGCATGACTACTGATGAAGCAAAAAATATCCTCATGGATAAGATGCAGGCTGAGGCCCATAAGGATGCTCAGGTCTTGATTAACAAGATTGAGCAGGAAGCTTTGGCTAAGGCTGACAAAACGGCCAGAGACATCATTGTTACTACAATTCAGAGGCTCGCTACGGAGGTGGTTTCAGAGAGTACTGTTAGCTCTGTTAGCCTTCCAAGTGATGAGATGAAGGGTAGAATCATTGGCCGTGAAGGTAGAAATATCAGGGCTTTGGAGACGCTCACCGGTGTTGATGTAATCATTGATGATACTCCTGAGGCTGTTGTTATTTCCTGTTTTGACCCAATCAGAAAAGAGATTGCTCGTGTTTCTCTTGAACGTCTTGTTCAGGATGGTAGAATCCACCCGGCAAGAATTGAAGAAGTTGTTACAAAGGTTACTAAGGAAGTTAACAAGATTTGTGCTGAAGAAGGTGAAAAGGTTGTATTTGACCTTGGAATTCACAACATGAGTCAGGAAACTATTAGGGCTCTTGGTAGACTGTTCTTCAGAACAAGTTATGGCCAGAATGTTTTGAGCCACTCTAGAGAAGTTGCAGTAATTGCTGGAATGATTGCTGCTGAGGTTGGTGCAAACGTTGAGATTGCTAGAAGAAGTGGTCTTCTTCATGATATTGGTAAGGGAATTGTTACAGATGGCGAATCTAACCATGCTGAGATGGGTGCAGACCTTGCTAAGAAACTTGGTGAAGATTCTAGAATTGTCAACGCAATTCATTCTCACCACGGGGACGTTGAGCCTTGCTGCATAGAGAGCATTATTGTTCAGATTGCTGATGCTATTAGTGCTGCTAGACCTGGTGCTAGAAGAGAATCCTTGGATAATTACATCAAGAGACTTGAGAATCTTGAAGATATCGCAGAGTCCTTTGATGGTGTTGAAAAGGCTTTTGCAATTCAGGCAGGAAGAGAACTTAGAATTCTTGTTAATGCTGATACTGTATCTGATGAAGATGCAAAGACAATTGCAAAGGGCATTGCCAGCAGAATTGAGGCTGAGCTTCGTTATCCTGGTAGAATTAAAGTTACTATTATTCGTGAAATGCGTGCTGTTGAGTACGCTCGTTAATTGGTTTTGACATATGGGTGCAAAAACCTTTACAACCCTGTTGCTTGGAGATATCTACGGAGAGCCAGGCTGCAGGGCTATTTCTTTTAAATTACCATCTTTGATTAAAAAATATCGGGCTGACTTCGTGGTGGTGAATGGGGAGAACGCAAACGAGGGGTTTGGGATAACGCAGGAGCAGGTGGATGCGCTGTTTGGCTGCGGGGTTGATGTGGTGACATCGGGCAACCATATTTGGCACGATAGGGACTTGGTTGACACGTACTTAGATTCTAAGGCTGCGTTGCTGAGGCCGGCTAACTACGGAAATGGGCTACCGGGGCATGGGCTTGTGACGTTGGGCGAGGTCTGCGTGATTAATCTGCAGGGGAGAATCAATATGTTTCCAATTGATGACCCGTTTAAGTGCGCATCTGAGCTGCTGAGAGGCGTGAAGGCTAAGACGGTGTTTGTTGATTTTCATGCGGAGAATGCAGAGGAGAAGGAGTCGCTGGCTTTCTTCTTGGATGGCAAGGTCACGGCGGTGGTTGGAACTCATATTCACGTTCAGACTATGGATGAACGTATTCTGCCTAAAGGTACCGCTTATATTACAGATCTTGGTATGTGTGGACCTAAGGATAGTATTATTGGCTGTATTCCAGATTTGGCGATTAAAAGACAAAAGACTCAGATGCCTATAAAGGCTAAGGTTTACGATAACCTTGCTCAGATTCACGGGGTGTGCGTGGTATCGGATTCAGAGACTGGAAAGGCCTTGGAAATTACTAGAATTGTGGAGTAAAAGGTGGCAAAGTTAAGCGTTATTCAACTGCTGCGTCAAAAGGATCCTCTGTTGTCAAAAGATCAGGCTGTGGCTTTGGTCAGTTGTAAAAACGTGTACGTAAATGGCGAACTTTGTAGCGATTTTAAGGCCATGTATCCAAAAGAGGCCATTGTTGAGGTAATTTTTCCTAAATATGTGTCGCGCGGGGGCTTTAAGTTGGAGAAGGCTTTAGATGCCTTTGAGCTGGAGGTAAGTGGCCTTGTTATGCTAGACGCTGGTTCTTCTACGGGGGGCTTTACTGACTGCCTTTTGCAACGTGGTGCTCAGGCGGTGCATAGCGTTGATGTGGGTTTTAATCTTTTGGATTACAAGATTAGAACGGACGGTCGCGTTCACGTTCATGAGAAGCAGAATATCATGGCACTACAAAAGGGAGATCTTGATCCTCTTCCTAATGCAGCTGTTGCTGACCTCTCTTTTAGATCAATAAAAGGAGCAGCGAGCCATATTCTAGAGCTGGTAAACGACACTTGGCTTGTTGCTTTAATCAAACCTCAATTTGAAGTTCCTAAGTGGCAGGAAAACTTTTTTGGTGTCATTGAGGACGAAAAGCTCATGAGAGAGACGCTAATTAATGTTTTTAACAACCTTCAAGAGGAAGGTATTGGCGTTTATAATGCCGTTAAATCTCCTATTAAAGGGCATAAGGGGAATACGGAATTTTTGGCGCTTTTAAAGCATGGAAAAGCTTGGGATTGTGATAAGTTTCTTCAGGTTTGCTTGGACTTACAGTGATTCGCAATTAAGCGCTTTTACAGGGAAAGCTCAGTTCCGTCCACAAGAATAACTACTTTTTTTATTGAAGCATCAACTGCCATGAGGGTTTTTTCTACCTGTTCTTTAGCCGCTTCAAGGCCACCAGTTCCCCAGTTACTTCCTGAAGTTGTAAAGCTACTTGAAAAATCTACAAAGGCTGTGCCTTGGGATACTGTAAGCCCGTTTAAAGTTGTGCCAGATGCAATAAAGGAAAGAGCGCCACAACTCAAAGCCTCATAGCCAGCACCTTGTAAAAGGCCTTCAATGGCATCATGGTAGACACTCTCACCGGTTTTGATAACGCTTTGAGAGTACATCCTGTGGCTCAACGTCCCATCTGAGCTTGGAATTATAAAACAAAGTGCAACCTGGCGAGTTTTAGACTGATTCTTCTGAGCAATAGCCCCCTGAATGTAGTTTTTTACACCGGACTGTTGGATTGCAACAATAGCGTTAGGCGTTGCAATTAGCCCGATAATTGCTGCATAAGGAATCCATATAAGGAAAGCCAAAAGCGTAATTGGAATGCGCCTTTTGCTCTTTCTTTTCTGGGGCTTCTGTATTTGTAGTTCGTCCTGAAGATCTTCAATCATTATTGATAGATTATAGCAAGAGCAAGGACCTAGGACAATTGTTTGTTTTTGTTTAATGATTTAGTATTAGCTGTTATATTAGATAAAAAGATGGTGAAGAAATGAAGAACGTAGTGATTATAGGAAGACCAAATGTTGGAAAATCAACGCTTTTCAATAGACTCGTGGGCAAAAGAAGGGCAATTACAGACCCAACTCCAGGTGTAACTAGAGACCCAATTTCAGAAAAATGGATACTCTGTGGTCACGCGGTGAATCTTACAGATAGTGGTGGAGTCAAACTTGACCTTGAAGGTTTTGATGAACTTGTATCCCAGAAAAGTCTTTCACTTCTTGATGGTGCAGACGCAATTATTTTTCTTTTGGACTGCATGGAGGTAACTCCAGAGGACCAGATGCTTATGAATAAGCTTAGGCCCTATACTGATAAGATTGTCCTTGCAGTAAATAAGATTGACGATGTTTCAAGAGAAGATCTTATTTGGAATTTCTTCTCCTATGGATATCAGAGAATTGTTGGTATTTCTTCTGCGCATGGTAACGGCATTGATACCCTAGAAGAAACTCTAATGGGCATGCTGGACCTAGAAGATGAGACGGAATCTGCAGAGGAGCTTAACGAAGAAGCCTCCATTGACTTCCTAAAACTTGCCGTTCTAGGTAAGCCAAACACGGGAAAGAGCACTCTTACCAATCTCTTGACCGGTTCCGATATCTCCATTGTCAGCCCTATAGCCGGTACCACCCGTGACGTAGTTAAAGGCGATTTTTGCTACAAAGGTCAGAATTTTACCATTCTAGACACGGCTGGTATAAGAAGAAAAACCAAGGTTGAAGAGGATGTAGAATATTATTCTGTCAACAGAGCAATTAAAACCATTGATGATGCGGATGTTGTGCTTCTTGTGGTGGATGCTGCAGAGGGGCTTGCCGAGCAAGACAAGAAGATTGCTAACTTGATTGTAAGACGCGGAAAGGGGGTTGTCATTGTTTTAAACAAGATTGACCTTCTTAAAGGGGTTCCAAATGAGACTACCGCAATAGAAGATAGAGTGAGATTCCAGTTTCCAATTTTGAATTTTGCTCCAATTGAGTTTATATCGGCAGCCAAGGGAACAAATATTGCTGAGATGCTTAACACGGTCCTTGCTATTTATAAACAGCTGGGCAAGAGAGTTGATACTGCAGTTTTAAACGAGGCTTTAAAAGCTTGGGGTGAGTCTTATCAGCCACCACGTGGAGCTGAAGGCCACTACAAGGTTTACTATGGAACTCAAATTTCTGTAAATCCTGTTAAATTCCTTTTCTTTGTTAATAGAAAAAAAGACTTCCCTTTGGTGTATATTCAGTATCTTAAAAACTGTATTAGACGCGATCTTGGGCTTAAATCAATTCCTATTGAGATTAATCTAAGAGAAAGGGAAAGAAGTGAAAGTAATCATAAACTAGGCCAAAAGGCCAAAGTAAAAAGCGCTGAAAGTGCTGAGCCAGTCAAGCTCTCAAGAAGGGCTGCTAACTTGGCTAAGACTCCTAGTGAAAAGCCTAGAGGTGGTAAGGCTAAGGCTACACCAAAAGCTAAGAAGGTTGGTGCAAAGGCTAAGTCTATTGCTATGCAAAAGGCAAGAGATAACTATAAGAAGAAGGGTAAATGAGTATTATGAAATACAAGGCTATTTGCTTTGATATAGATGGAACTCTTTATCCAAAATCCTTGATGAATAAAAGGCTTCTTAGGCTGGGCCTAGCACATCCTTTGTTTTCTATGAAATATAACAAGATGAGGAAAGAACTAAGGAAATGTCAGGATAGCCTTTCTGGTTCTTTGATGTCCAAAGAAGCCACTGTTATCTGTAAAAATATGGGTAAAGAGGCAAATGAGGACCTTGTTAAGGAGCATCTTAAGAGTTGGATTTACGAGCCAATGAGAAGGCTCTACCTGTCTACAAAGCCTTATGCAGGGGTCCTTGAAACTTTCAAGGCCATTAAGGAGCGGGGGTTGGAGATTGGGGTCTTTAGTGATTTCCCTCTTTTTAATAAGCTTGAGTCTATGGGGCTTGCTTCTTATGTTGATTATGCTTCAAGCAGTGAAGTTGTTGGGTTTTTGAAGCCAAGTGTCCACTGTTTTGAGAATTTACTGTATAATATCGGGCTGGATTCTAGCCAGGTGCTGTACGTTGGCGATAGCTACGATAAAGATATCGTGGGGGCGCGGGCCTGCGGAATGGATGCGGTTTTGGTTAATGTGAAAGGCAAGGGGAAGAAGTATCCGCTTGCTTGTGAGGTTTTTGAGTCCTGGAAAGGATTTGATTCGTGGCTCATGGAGAGATTGGAGTAGTTTATGGATTTCATTTCTTTGGTCCCAGTTTTGTTGCCTATTGCCCTTTTTGTGGTGACCTTAATTATTATTTTCTCGTTACGTGCAAGCGATAAGAACAAGCATAATATATCGAATGTGAGAAGGCTTTACGATATCTACAAGAGTGATGCTGAGGCTAGCCATAATTCTCTTAAGCAGTTTGCGGTGGAGTTAGAGCAGAATATTGCAAAGAAGAACGACGAAGTTCAGGTTGTGGTGCAGAAGCTGGATGCGCAACTGGAAGAGCTTCGTGAGTATTCTGAGGACTTGGTTAAGCTGAAGAACGCAATGGAGACCTATAAAACGGCGCTTGAGGGGCTGTCTAAGCTCACAGAGGATGCAGACGATAAGGTGGCTACCGTGCAGGCGGATGCAGACCGGCTGGATAGCGTGAGAAACGTAATTGATGGCTTTAGGCAGGATATGAAGGACGCAGATGAGCACCTTCGCAAGCACGAACAGCGCGTAATCCAGCTTGAGCGCGAGTCTGTAACCCGGATGAACACGGCGGTAAGCGAGACAGATAACAGCATGGACGAAGCTATGGCTAGCCTGCACAAGGAGAGCCAAGACGTTTTAACCGATTTCCGTGACAAGACCGCTAAGGACACGGAACAACGACTTAAGAAGATAGATGATGCCTTCCAGGCTGTTATTCATACTGTTCAACAGTTTTTTGGAGAGCTTCAGCATAAGCTAGATATTGTACAGGCAGAGGAAGAGAAACTTTCTGCTCTCATTGAGAAAGGTGATAAGCTTGTAGTTCTAGAGAAGGCTTCAAAAGCAGAGCCTCCAAAGCCCTCTTATCCAATTATTCGTAGAGCTGATGATGAAGAAAAGCCTGTTGAAAGGAAAGCTCCTGAAGTTGAGCCTTTTGTGCCGGAAACCGTTGAACCAGCTAAGAAGATGGAAGTTGAGATTTCTGATATTGACTACGATTTTAATCAAGTTCCTAGCTATGCATCCGGAAATAAATATGATGACTTTGATAGCCTAGATGAGCAAGATGATGAAAAAAAGTGGGAGACTTACGGAGAAGAGGAAGTCGTTGACTTTGATGACGACTCTTCCAATTGATAACTTGACGATATCTTAGGCTGTTTATATTTTTCGTAGAGTGAGGCAAATATGAGTAAGAAAGATAAAGAAGATATTGAAAAAGAAGTTAAAGCTGAAACTGTAGAAGTGGCTACAGAAGCTCAGGATTCTTGTGCTGAAACACAAGCTGAAGCAGAAGCTGCTGTTGATAATTCTGTTGATAATGCAATGGCTGAGCTGGAAAAGAAAGTTTCTGATTTGACAGATGAAAATGCCCAGCTCAAGGATCAGATGATTAGACGTCAGGCAGAAATTGAAAATTACAGAAAACGTCTTGTTAGAGATAAAGAAGAAGCGGTTCAGTTTGCAAATTCCAAGCTTATTTCTGATATCTTGCCATTCTTGGATAACCTTGACAGAGCACTTGTTGCCGCCAAAGCGGGTGGAGACACAGAAAAGTTGGTGGAAGGAATTGAGATGGCGCAAAACCAGTTCTTGTCAAATTTGGACAAAAATTGGGGTCTGAAAGCTATAGATGCAGTTGGGAAAGAATTTGATCCTCAGATGCATGAAGCCTGTATGGTTACTATTGATGACAGCCTTGAGCAAGAAACAGTGCTTGAAGATTTCATGAAAGGTTACACCTTGCATGACAGAGTCTTAAGACCTTCAAAAGTAAGAATAGGCAAACCTGAATAATTTGTTGGATTTTTATTTGACGATTTTATTAGAGATTTGTAAATTAGCAATGAACGTTCAGACGTGAGTTAATTCACGAGCGTTCAAAGAAAAATGATACTTATCAATTAGGAGCATATATTATGGGAAAAATCATTGGTATTGACCTTGGAACAACAAACAGCTGCGTGGCGGTGATGGAGGGTTCCGAACCAGCCGTCATGGCTAATTCTGAAGGTCAGAGAACAACACCTTCTATTGTTGGTTTTACAGCAAAGGGGGACTGCCTTGTTGGACAGCCTGCAAAGAACCAGATTGTTACAAACGCAGAGAACACAGTTTTCTCAATTAAGCGTTTTATGGGAAGAAAATATAGGGAAGTTCCAGATGAGCTTTCTATGATTCCATATAAGGTTGTTTCTGGAGCAAATGACACAATTAAGGTCACAATTAGAGACAAAGAGTACAGCCCTGAAGAAATTTCAGCAAGAATTCTTCAGAAGATGAAGAAGACAGCTGAGGATTATCTTGGCGAGCCTGTCACAGAAGCTGTTATTACAGTTCCTGCTT
>CAVCYP010000045.1:0-13980 GCA_963606545.1 Sphaerochaetaceae bacterium | reverse complement strand
ATTGAGGCCAAGTGGACAAAGATCTATACAATCACATACAACGCCAATGGCGGAAAAGGAAGCGTTACGTCTACAGTTCTCAGGGAGGACGAGACGGAAGTGACCATCAAGGACGCAACAGGACTGACACATGAAACACTCTCCTTCTCGGGCTGGAATACGAAGGCTGACGGCACGGGAACAGCATACAAGGCCGGTGACAAGTACAGCACTAAGGCAGATCTTACTCTCTACGCAGTGTGGAAAAACCAGATAACCATCACCTACACTCTCAATGAAGGCCAAGTTGAAACTGGTGTTGAGACGAGTGTTTCAAGTACCCCAGGAAGTAAAATAACACTCATTAGCGTCACAAAGGAAGGCTATCTATTTGATGGTTGGTACACAATGAAAGATGGAAAGTATGACAGCTATTATGGAACTTCAGGAGACAGCCATATCTTCAATGAAACAGTCACGCTTTATGCAAAATACGTTGATAAGCTTGGCTTTAACGAGATAAAAGATGGAAATGGTAAGGTTACAGCCTACTCTGTCAATTGCGGTATTGAAAAAATTGTAAATGATTATGGTAATGTAGAGTATAGGCCTGGAATTACTTCTGCTGTAATTCCTGCTATTTATCATGGACTTGAAGTAACTACAATTGAAGAGGATGCCTTCTGGTCTTGTAACGAGCTTGCTTCTCTGACGTTTGAAGAGAAGAGTAACATTACTACCATTGGAAATAATGCATTCCGGAATACGATTGCTTTAACATCAATAACAATTCCAGATGGGGTTACTGAAATCCCAGAAGGAGCTTTCTGGTACTGTCGCAGTCTTGAAACTGTCACTCTTCCTAGTTCAATAGTTTCAATTAAAGAATCAGCTTTTGCTGATTGTCCTAAGGCAATTATTACTATTGATAAAAACAAGGCAGATGTAACGACAGACGAACATTCTTTTTGTGCTCCAGAGCATGTAAATTGGAAAGATTCTCACAAGGTTACCTTCAAGAGCAACTATGAAGGTTCTACCGTAGAAGATACTGTTGTCTATGTTGATTCTGACGGCACTGTCACAAAACTAACAGAAGAGCCAAAGAGAGAAGGCTATGCACTTTCTAAATGGACAACTGATGCAGCCGGAACAACAGAGTACACCTTTGGTAGTGCAACCAATACAGACCTTGTCCTATATGCACAGTGGAAAATTAAAACTTATAAGGTTGGAGATACTGGTCCTGCTGGTGGAATAATCTTCTATGTTGCAGATACAGAGCAGACATCTTCCTATGTAGATGAAAGTGGCAAGACTGTTAACTATACCTGGCGCTACCTTGAGGCCGCACCATCAGATATTACGAAAAACATTGATGGTACAGCAACTACCAAATTTATCTTTGGATACTATTTAGAACATAGGATTCAAGGTGGTTACGATGCAAAAATTGTCACTACTGATAATGCAGAGGGAAACGGAACCAACGCTGCCATAGGGCAGGGGAGATACAATACGACAATGCTTGTCAAAACGATGGGCGATAATGCCTTCACAAATGTCAATGGTGAATCGGGAACCTCAAACTATGCAGCAAAACTCTGTACTGATTACGAAGGTGGTGGCTACAAAGATTGGTTCCTGCCTAGCAAGGATGAACTGAATGAAATGTATACAAATCTCCATCAGAATAAGAAAGGAGACTTTAATTCCGATGCATATTGGTCGAGTTCTGAGTACGATAGCGGCTACGCGTGGGGCCGGAATTTCGAGTTAGGTTACCATTCCAGCAGCAATCGCGACTACAATAACTCTGTCCGTCCCATCAGAGCTTTTAATTAATTCGTCAATTGAAGCATCTTGCTCCCTGACTTTCACAGTTGGGGAGCTTTTTTTTCTGAAGTCAAAATGCCTGCGACTAAGCAACGTAAGTGACCTAGCAAAGTCGTGCTCAGCGTTGTACCAATTGATCATTGTTTTCGCACAAGGCTTTTTCATTTTCGCACATAGACTTGAACTTATAGATGTAGTTGCCTCTTTACCGTATACTAAATTTTGCCTCTTCCTAAGAAATTTAGTAGAAAAAGTATACTAAATTTTAAAAGAATGGGCTGTTTTTAGTATACCGTCACAATAGATCCGCTAAGTCATAAGTTAGAGGGAGCTTCGAGCCCACCCTTTTCAAGGCTCACGGGTCTCGCCCTTGTGGTGGCCACCTAGGGGACCTACGCTACGCAAGATCTATGCTGCGCAAGGCCTATGCAGAGGGGGCAATCGACAATTTTTGCCAAAAAATGGGTGAAATTGTCTATTTGGGGTTAATGAGCACGGCCTTCAGGGAGTTTGGTCAACGGGCAGGAATTTGAAAACTAGAATTCATGGCAATTTATGCGTCGTGTGAGGTTCAAGCGTTTGACAGTGTTCATATAGTGTAAACAAGAAAGCTTTTGATCAGAACTTTTCCAGATGAACTGTTTTTGAGCAAAAAAAAGAGCTTAGCAACTAAGCTAAGCTCTGAAGCTCCCCGAGACAGACTCGAACTGCCGACAGGGTGGTTAACAGCCACCTGCTCTACCGACTGAGCTATCGGGGAATGTTCTTTGAACAGTCAAGAATTTACCCCATTGCTTAGTTTTAGTCAAGTGGCTTATTTAAAAAATAGCATCAATGAAACTGCTTGATAATTTCTTCAATTTCTTTGAAGTGCTGATCTAGTTCTTCCTTGGTCTTTGCCTCAGCAACTACGCGTAGGTAGGGCTCAGTGTTGGATTTTCTAACGTTGAACCACCAGGTTGGGAACTCAATCCTGTAACCGTCAAAATCAAGCAGCTTGGTTGGGTTGAGCTTTGAATATTTTTCATACAGAGCGTTCATTGCTCCGTCCTTGTCCTCAAGCTTGAAGTTGCATTCGCCACTGTTGGCATAGACAACAATTTCATCTACCAGCTGGCCGAGAGTTTTGCCTTCCTTCTTAAGGGCGCTAACCGTCTGGAGCACCAACAGGGAGGCTAGAAGGCCACTGTCGCAGTTATTGAAGTCTCTGAAGTAGTAGTGGCCGGCAAGTTCTCCACCAAAGATGCAGTGTTCTTCTCTGATTTTGAGCTTTGCAAAGGCGTGACCAACCTTCCAAATAAAGACCTGAGTTGCGCCAAGTTTTTCAAGGTATTCGGTAGAGGAGCGTGAGGTTCTAATGTCAACTAGTACGGAGCCCTTTTCTTTGGACAAGTAGTACTTGCCAATGATGGCGGTGACGTAATCGGGCTGGATGAAGCGGCCACGTTCGTCAATGAACATGACGCGGTCTGCATCTCCGTCATAGATGACGCCGCAATCGGACTTGTTGGCGGGCACGGCTGCCATGATTTGGGCGCAGTTTTTGACTTCAAGTGGGTTTGGTTCGTGGGCTGGGAAGTTGCCGTCTAGGTGGTCGTTGAGGTATTTGGCGTGGTTGCCAAAGAGTTCGTGGACGTAGAGGCTACTCATGCCGTTGGAGCAGTCAACTGTGAGGTTGAGGTTGGAAAGCTCTGGGAGGAAGCCTTTGAGATAGTCTAGGTAGGCCTGGTGGACGTCCTTGTCAATAACATGACCACGGGAGCAAGGGCAGACTGGGTTAACAGGCTCCTGGTTGACCATTCTTTCAAGGTCTTTGAGACCGGTGTCGCCGCCTACAGGGATTGCCATAGCGCGAGAAATCTTCATGCCGTTGTACTCTTTTGGGTTGTGGCTGGCGGTAATCTGTACCGATGCCTGTGCCTTATAATAAACCGTTGAGAAATAGACCATTGGTGTGGTTGCAAGGCCAATATTCCAGACGTCCACGCCCGCGTCGTTGATACCGTTGCAGAGGTTCTCAAAAATCTCGTCGCTGGTAAGGCGAGTATCTCTTCCTACGACCACAAAGTCGCAAGGAAGTAGTTTTGGAAGAAAGTATCCAACCTTGTAAGCAGTCTCTTTGTCAAAGTCTTTGTTGTAGACTCCGCGAATATCGTAAGCTTTAAAAACTCCCATATTTTACTCCTTCTTAGAGGCCTGAACCTCACTGATTTTATTATTTAAAGTTTTATCCATCAATTCAAAGAATAGCACCTTTCCATCCTTTAACGCAAACTCTGTCACGCACTGGCAAAATAGCCTTGCAAAAAGGCCCGCGGGCTTTAGCTTTTCGTACTTCTTCTTTCCTTTACAGAAGCCTATCGCCGGCTTTTTCAGTACTGTTCTAATGCTTTTTATGTCCTGAGGCGCAAAGTCCGCCTCAAACTGAACGTAGGGCTCCGCGTGTTTGGGCTTTGGAAGCGGAATTCCAAAAATCTGCGCCGTAGGCTCAAAATCCTGATACCAGAAGTGATTGTTTACCTCGTAAAGAAATACTCCGTGTTCTCTGACCACGCCAGTACTGTCTGCATAGAACGTGCAGAACGTGCGCCACGTCAGCTGACCGCCCCGTTTTTCCTCTAGCCCCTTCAAAAAGGTAGCTGTATTGTCGTCCATCTAATCCTCCCGCAGCCCGATATTTAATAAAATCTCGTTTACCAAATAATACGGGGCTACCACCACAAAAACAGTCCAGTTGTCCTGCAAGAAAATGCTTGGCAGGATTAATTTTAATACAACCAAAATTGCTAGGATGGCTAGTAATATTCTATATATTATTATAAGGGTTTTGCGAAGCTTTGGTTTGTTGACTTTTAAGGTCATAATTGCCATTGCAATCAGAATTGGGTTTACAAATAAAAGGTTTTCATTGTACCAGGTTACGTTGTGGTTGGTGAAAAACATCATGAACATCAATAGGGTGCCAAGTAGGCCCAAAAAGAGGTTTAAGGTAAAAGCATAGGCCTTGTAAAGCCCCCAGTGTCCTTTAGTTCTACCACGCCAAAGTAACAAAAGGCAAAGTGCACTTAGTATAAGTCCTGTGAGAACAGAAAATAGCAGGTTGGATTTTGGTTGGACGCCACCGGCGGAAACTAGGGAGGAAGAATCATAGGTATCGGGCTGGAGGAGGCCGGTGGAGCTGCCGTATTGGAGGAGGGCCTCTTCAAGGATGGCGGGGAGGAACATTTCGTCCCAGAGGGTGGCGCTGGTGTCTATTTGACCGCTTTGTAGGAATTCTAGGATCCATTGGATGGGGCGGTTTTTGGAAAGGGCGCTTGAGGCTAGCTGGCGGAAGGTGCGGCCGTTTATGGTTTTGGCCCAGGCTTCAAAGTCGCCACCGGTTGCGTAGTTGATGATGTCTCGCAGTCGGGTGGCGCAGTTGTCCGTGTAGTGGTTGTACAGGTAGGTGCGGTGTTCTTCGCTGGAGTTGATGTTAAGAAAGTTGATGATGGCTTTCTTTTGGCCTGCGGTGAGGTTGAGTTTGACTTGGCTGTAGGGACGGCCCGTTTCTTCTAGGTAGGCTAGCTCATAGGCGGCGTAGGATATGTTGCAACAGAACCACAGGCGACCTAGTGCAAAGTTCTTGTAAAAACCATCCGCGTCAAAGGAGAAGGTGCCGTAATCGTAAAAATAAGCGGGGTAGCCTGGAGCTTCAACCAAGAGAGCTGAGTGGCCAAACCAAGAGTAAAGTGGGTCTCCTTCTCCAATGGTGACCAGCCATATTTCACAGCTATTCCAAAAATCCTCATCTGTATTTTCCAGTGACTCGTCATAGTAGGCTTGGAGCATTGGGATTGAGTCAAACGAGTTTTGGGTTTGTTCGCCTTTTGCGCTTGTGTTATGCACGCTCAGAGCAAAAAGATTAGAAGAAAGGGCCATAAGGCATAATAAAATGCAAATGGCCCTTTTTTTTATGTTGATGGTTCCAATCTTCTTAGTCATACCCTAAGAATACAACCAAGAAGAAAATCAGTCCACAATTATACTTCTTTTCCAGCTACTTTCTTGATAACTACAAGGGTTCCCACCATCAGGAGAATTGCAATTGGAAGTGCAATAAAGGCGTTTGGAATAAAGCCTGCAATTATGTAGGCAAAGAAGGAGACTGCAGCAACGGTTAAAGCGTATGGCAGCTGGGTGTTTACATGGTTCAGGTGATCGCACTGAGCACCTGCACTGGACATGATTGTGGTATCTGAAATAGGTGAGCAGTGGTCTCCACAAACGGCACCTGCCATACAGGCTGAAACACAAACAACACCAATAGGATCTGTAAGAGGGAAGACGCTTAAAGTAATTGGAATGAGAATTCCAAAGGTTCCCCAGCTAGTTCCTGTTGCAAAAGCAAGTAAGCAGCCAATTAAGAATACAATTGCCGGAAGTACTGACTGGAAGCTTTCAGCCGAGCTCTTAACAACTGTTTCAACAAAGACCTTTGAGCCAAGGCTGTCTGTCATGGCCTTGAGGGTCCAAGCAAAGGTTAAAATGAGAATAGCTGAAACCATGGCTTTGAAACCACGTGGAATGCAGTCCATCAAGTCTTTGAAGCTCAGAGTCTTTCTGAACATGAAGTAGATGACAACAATTATCAGTGTTACTACGCTACCAAGCATGAGACCTATAGAGGCATCGGAATTGGAAAAGGCTGTGACAAAGTCAGCTCCACTGAAGAAGTCTCCACTGTAAAGCATACCAATTACGCAGGCTATGATGAGAATGAGGATTGGAATTACCAGGTCAATAACCTTGCCGTCTTTGCAGACATCGGAATTTCCTTCTTCATCTGTGTCGTTGGCTTCATCTGGGTTAACAATGGTCTGAATACGGGTCATTGGGCCATAATCAAACTTCATAAGTGACAAACAGACCATCATTACAATTGTAAGTAGGGCATAGAAATTAAAAGGAATAGCCTTGATGAAGATGCTAAAACCGCTAAAACCAGTGTCTTTAACAAAGGCAGAAACAGCGGCTGCCCAAGAGGAAACTGGGGCAATGATGCAAACTGGTGCTGCTGTGGCATCTATATAATAGCTGAGTTTTTCTCTAGAAATTCTCTGTTTGTCTGTAACTGGTCTCATGACTGAACCAACGGTTAAACAGTTGAAGTAGTCGTCAATGAAGATGAGAATTCCAAGGGCAATGGTTGCAAGCTGAGCCCCAGTTTTTGATTTGATTTTTGTTGCAGCCCATCTTCCAAAAGCTCGGCTTCCACCAGCTCTGTTCATGATGCAAACAAGAACGCCAAGAACTACTAAGAACACCAGAATTCCAACGTTGTAGGAATCCGATAAAACTCCAACCACTCCGTCGCTGAAGACATGAAGTAATGTTCCTTCAAAATTAAAACCTGAGTAGAGAAGTCCGCCAACAAATATTCCTATAAAGAGGGAAGAATAGACTTCTTTTGTGGCAAGAGCCAAGCCAATGGCTACTACTGGTGGAAAGAGGGACCAAGCTGTATTGATAAAAGGTCCGCCTGTGACTGCTGCGTAAATCATTATTGCAACGATGATTCCAGCTACGAAGAAAGTTGGTCTTACTTTAGACTTTTTTCCCATAAAAAAACCCTCCTGAAATGCACAAGTCATGACCTATCATGACACATACATCTCCCAAGGGTTTTGTTGCGACACTGATAGCTCTCCGCTTTGCATAGTTCTATGCAAGAGCGACAGTCCGTAGGATATTTTCCCAACGGCCCGGGTATTGAAGTGTTAGGCGACCCTTCAATCCCTCGGCAACTACACCTTTTTTTGCTTCCATTGCCTTTGAAAAGCAAATACTTTTTGCAGTCGCGCCTCTATCATGCTTTAAAATGCATTTTTATGTAATTTTTGTTGCATAATAGAAAAGATAGAAGGAACTGTCAAGGTGGCTAGCGAAAAACGGTTAAGAAATGGTTAAAGACTGGTTAAGAAAATGCCAATTTTAGTAATTCTGGTTTACATTCTCTTCTTTTCTTTTCATTTGGTGTGGTAAAATCGCAGAGTTAGAGCTTTATTTAAATGAATGGTCTATTGAGATTGAGAGGTACTAAATGAAACGGGTAGTTCTATTAGCATTTTTAGTGTTGGTTTTTATGCTTCCACTTTTTGCTCAATCTGTTGTTGAAAAGAGTGAAACTGAGAAGGTGCACCTGACTTTTGTTGAAGCAATGGCCAACGAAGGGAGAACTCTTATTCTGCAACAAGCAATTGAAAACTTTGAAAAGGAGCATCCAAATATTGATATTGATCTAATTTCTCCAGCTGAAAATGAGGCAGAAGAGACTATTCGCAAAATGCTTGAAAATGGAGAAAAAATAGATATTTGCGAAATCAGAGACCAGTCGGTTGCAAAACTTCTAGATGAAAATTTACTAGCTCCACTGGATGAGTATATTTTTGGAAGTGACCTTGCTGATAGATTGCTGGATGCTACCTTTACCGCAACTAAAGCCTTTAATAGTTCAGGTTCTTACTTCTTTATCATGCAGTACATGTACGTCAAAGCCTTGATTGTTAGAACTGATATTCTTGAAGAATATGGGCTTGAGATTCCTACCACAATGCAAGAATTCTATGAAACTTGCGTGAAAATTACTCAATCAGGGGATGGACCTTGTGGTTATGGCCTAAAAGGTACCAACCCTCTTAGAATTCTAGATCCTCTTTTACTTGGGGAAATAGAAAATATCGACCCTGAGAATGTCTATACTACTACAGATGGTTCTTTCTATCTTGATACTGAGGATGGAAGGGCTGCACTTAACAGCTATCTTGATCTTTATAAATATGGTAGTGCAGAGGAGGCCGTTAATTGGTCTTTCTATGATCAGGTAGAGAAGTTCATTTCCGGCGAATGCACTTTCATAGTCCAGGATCCAGATGCTCTTTCTATGATTTTTGAGGTACTTGATGAAGATCAGTTTGCTGTGGCTTATATCCCAGTTGGCTCTTCAGGCAAGAGATATCTTGATTATGGCTTTGCCGGCCTTGCAATTGCAGCTAATTCAGAGCATAAGGATGAGGCTTATGAGTTTATCAGTTTTATGCTCTCTACCAACGTGAATGCTCAAATTTGTGAATTCTATGGCGCACTTCCAGTAGTTAAGGAAGTCTATGAAGTCAGTTCAATGTACGGTGACGAACATTATCAAGTAGGGCTTGCTTCTTTGAAAGATGAGGACACTGTCTTGTTTAGTTTCCCTCTTGATGACCCTAAATTCAGAGATTACATGAAATTATATACAACTGCTATCTCTGATATGTTGCTTGAAAACAAGACGGTGGATGAAACCATCCAGATTCTAAAGGATTTCTGGACTAATTAATTTGATCCGGTTGGGCTTTAGCTTCAACTTATAAACCCAAGACTAAGGGCTGTGAGACGGAACTCTAAATTCTCTCATGGCCCTTTTCTCTTTTTTATTTGTTAGTCTTATATTTTTGCGTTACAATAAATCAAGTAATTTCACTAACAAGACTCAACAACAAGAGGAAGCTATGATTCTAACTGAACGACAAAAAGGAATTTTGGAAGGAAAAGAGGGCGATATCAAAGCCAAAGTCATGAAGACTCTCATTATGTACGGAGAGACTTTTGGCGCCCAGAAAATGGTAGACATTACCAGTAAATATGGCCATTTGGTAACTTCTTTTGGTCTTTCTGTAATGAAGCCGGTGTACGAATTGATGGACAAATTGATTGCAGGGGGTGCAGTTTCAAGCCAGCAATTTACTGTAGACCCAATGCCACTTGAAAAATGCGTACCTTGTAACTTTATTCAGAATGTTTTCTTTAAGGTCATGTACTCAAAGCAAAAAGAGTATGATCAGCAACTTGAGAAGTTAGGAATTCTTTCTCCAGATGCTTACACCTGTACCTGCTACATGGAAGAAGTTGGCAACACCCCAAAGGAAGGAGAAATTCTTTCATGGGCAGAAAGTTCTGCTGTTGTCTACGCCAATAGCGTACTTGGTGCAAGAGTCAACCGCAACTCTGGAATTCTGGATTTGTTTGGCTCAATTGTAGGTTGTGTTCCATACTTTGGCCTTCTCACAGACGAAGGCAGAAAGGCCACTTGGCTGATTGAAGTAAAGACAACAAAGAAACCTGAAGCTCAGCTTTTAGGCTCCGCTATTGGAATGAAGGTCATGGAAGAAGTTCCCTACATAGTAGGGCTTGATACTTATTATGACACTTTAAACGATGATGCTAAGGCCTATCTTAAGGATTTTGGTGCAGCAACAGCTTCCAACGGCGCCGTTGGTCTTTATCATATTGAAAACCTCACACCAGAAGCCAAGCGCCTTGGCCGTTCTTTGCTTACGCCTGAATACAAGACTTACGTTATTGATGACGCGGAGCTTGAAAGAGTTGAAAAGAATTATCCAATTATTTGGAAGGACAAGGACGCAAAACCAAAGCTTGCCTTCATTGGTTGTCCACATCTTTCACGCGAACAGCTGTTCTCCTGGGCTACTAGATTTGACCAGGCTCTTAAACAGAACGGTAAAGCTCAGGTGGAAATTCCAACTGTCATGACAGCAGCCCCAGCCGTCATGGAAGCCTTCAAAAAGACTCCAGAGGCTAAGAAACTACAAAATCAGGGTGTGATTTTGAGCCATATTTGCCCACTTATGTACATGAATAACCCAATGTGTGGCAAAATGCCGGTAATTACTTGCTCCAACAAACTTAGAACTTATACATCGGCTCGCTTCTACAAGGAAGAAGAGCTTCTACAGATTATCACAGGAGGTAAGAGATGAAAAAAGAATTTAAAGGCAGAGCCGTAGTAAAAGGCTCAACAGAAGCTATTGCACTGGTTTCAAAAAACGGATTTAACACTCTTGCTTCTTATCAGCACTCTCTGATGTTTGGCGACAAAACCGGCAAGTGCTCTGACCAGAACAACCCGGACCTCTACAACAAGCCAATGGCCGGCACCGCACTCTGCATGCCCCAGACAATTGGTTCCACCACGGGCGGACTTGTCCTCTTTTGCGCAGCCAGCATGAACCGCCAGCCCAAATGCCTGCTTTTTTCCAAACCTATAGACTCACTAGCTGCTGCTGGTGCAATCCTTTCTGACGTCTGGACAGAATCTAGCATGCCAACAGTGGATAATCTTGGAGAAGAATTCCTTGATTTTGTCCAAACTGGCGATAAAATTACCGTTCATGAGGATGGCACGGTGGAGGTTGAAAGATAAAGTCATCTTTTCAAGTCAAATTTGGGCTTAAAAAGATGACTTGTCATCTTTTTTGCCTCAAAATCGTGAAAAAAGATGACATTATCAAGCAATGACTAAAAAAAATGCTGGCTCTATTTTAGAAGCCAGCATTTTTTATCTCCTTTAGACTCTTTTGGAGTTTTGCACTTACCCTATATCACCATTGAGGGTGTTTTCAATAAAAATCTTGTAAGTATAGCTGTGTTTACTACTTGTTGGCGTTAAGGTCTAAGCGACCTAGGGCCTGCAAATTCCATAAAAAAACTATTGCACCGCCCTTAAATATCTCTTATTCTTTTAGATGGACCTGTCAAGTTGCAAGGCCATCTTAAGTGATTTTAATTATTGGTAGTATATATAAATGAAATGGAAAATCAGACAAGCCGCGTTCGATGACATCAGAACGCTACAAGAGAGGTTTGGCGTAAACTTGGTGTGCGCCAAAATTCTAGCCGGCAGAGGCGTAAAGGCCCCTGAAGATGTTAAGTTCTATCTTGAGAACGATATATCTTTTTTGCACAACCCGTTCCTCTTTGAAGACATGGAAGCCTTCTGTGACAGAATTCAGCAGGCAATTGAAGACCAAGAAAAGGTGCGCGTCTTTGGCGACAGAGATGTAGACGGAATTACAAGCACAGCACTGCTTATTACAGAGCTTAGACGACTAGGCCTAGATGCCTCCTACACGGTGCCAATGGGCGACGAGCCCTATGGCGTTACCATAGACAATATCAAAAAGGCCATAGAAGACGGCGTCACACTGGCCATTACAGTAGACTGTGGCATCTCCTGCTTTGAAGAGATAGACTATGCCCAAAGCCACGGTCTGGACGTACTAATCACAGACCATCACCTAGCCGGCGAGGTCCTCCCTCCAGCCAGCGCCATCATAGACCCAAAAGTAGAAGGCTGTGGCTATCCCTTTGCGCACCTAGCCGGCGTTGGAGTTGCAGCCAAATGCATCTGGGCCATCCGCTTCTCCCTTTCTCGCTTCTATCGCGCCCCAATTTTGCTGCTTCACGCCTATCCCGGCAACGGCACCGTAGTCATTGAAGCCGCCCGCGTGGAAAACCTAGAAATCACTGACCGCATCATAGAAGAAGTCATCCCCGGCGTCCTCCCAGAGCGCAACAGCCGCCTCCTCAAATTCCTCTCCAGCGGACTGCCCATCTACGTGCTAGACAAAGACGAAGAACTAGTTCAGCTCCAAAAAGCCTTCCCAAAAGCGGATATTTACGTGGCTCCACTTAGAGAAGAGTTTGAAAAGGCCCTACCAAGCGTACGTGGCAAATCTTTGTTTGCACTAAATGCAGTAAGCCGTTTTGCAAGATACACCCAAGTAAGAAGTGAGTTAGACACTCTCTTTGGTCTCTTTTGCGCCTACGTAAGAGCAACAAATCCCTTACTATATAAGAATTATCAGGAACTCCTTGATTTAGTGGCAATAGGAACCATCAGCGACCTCATGCCAATGGCAGATGAAAACCGCATTTTGGTCAGAGCTGGCCTAAAAATTCTTGAAACCAATCCAAGACAAGCCATAAGGCCTTTCTTTGCGCTGATAAATCTACTCGGCAAAAAGATTTCCACCACAGATGTGGGCTGGCAAATATCGCCTCCAATGAATGCCTCTGGAAGACTTGGAAAGCCAAATATTGCCATAGAGATGCTACTAGCAACAGAGCAAGAAACAGCCCTAGACTATGCAAAACAGCTGCTAGCCTTGAATGAAGAACGCAAAAAACTTGGAGAAGATGCTTGGAATAGAATTCAAGGCAAAGCAAAAAAAAGCTATGAAAGCTTTGGCACCAAGCTTGTCCTTGTAAACGAAAAATCCATCTCTCGTGGCATTACCGGCATCATAGCTACCCGCCTTTTAAAATTCTTCAAATGCCCTTCAATGGTAATAACGCAAACCGAAGATCTCAGAGCCATTGGCTCAATGCGTAGCAACACAGATTTCAACTGTCACGATTTCTTAGCAAAGTACAGTGATTTATTCTTAGACTTTGGTGGCCACGCTTGTGCCGGAGGTTTCTCCCTTCCAATAGATAAAGTGGATGAACTTTGTATTCGCATCTCTGAAGACCTTGACTACATGGACTGCCCCTCCACAGAGGACAATGAGATTCTCAATATTGACACTATTTTACGGGAAAATGAATTTAGTCAGGAAATAATGAAAGTAGTTGAGAATTTTGAACCTTACGGAGAACAGAACGAGCCAATTACTTTCCTCATTGAAGGAGCTAGAATCCAGAGCATTCAGGCAATGCAGAACAGCAAAGACCCCGGCTCAGCCCACCTACGCCTTATGCTCTCTTTTGGTACCTATCAGTGGCCAAGTGTCTATTGGTCAGCTGGACCAAAACTTGGAAAAGAGTTTGATGAAGGAGAAATTGTGGATGTTGCCTTCCGTATGGGGCGCAACTATTACAAGAAACAGGAATCAATACAGCTGACAATTCAAGATTTACGACGGCATTAATTTGTTGTAGAATAGGAACAAAAAGGAGAATATATGGACAGCAGACTTAATCCTCTATTTACCCCCTGGAAAATTGGAAAGTGCGAAATCAAGAACAGAATAGTTCTCACCAGTATGGGAGGAACAGACCTTTTTGGATGGATGGAGAAAAACCATTTTGACAAAGACGGGGCTCAGTTCATCCTCAAAGTGGCTCAAAACAACTGTGGACTTGTACTTCCAGGCTGCCAACCCGTATATAACCCAATGTTTGGTCAATGGCTTCACAAGAACAAGGGCATGTACAAAAAGCTTAAAGAATGGATGCCTGAATTCCACAAAACAGGAGCAAAACTGTTTGTTCAGCTCACAGCAGGCTTTGGAAGATCCTTTACCATCTCTGAGATGATGGAAAAGCTCTACACAAATCCAGTTCTCA
>CAVCYP010000044.1:0-13984 GCA_963606545.1 Sphaerochaetaceae bacterium | reverse complement strand
AGAGACATCGGTTTCTATCAACTATGATAGTGCAGATGGCTTGGAGGTGATGAAGTCTTTGCGCAGTTATTTCGCTAATGACGCTTTCACTGGCAATGTAGATGACTCCAAGATTATCGCGGGCGTTACCAGTGGTACTCTAATTGCTGTTGTGACAGGTACTTGGAACATGAGTGCTATCAAGGCAGTATGGGGTGAAAATACCGGTGTGGCCGTTCTTCCTAGCGCAACGATTGGAGGCCAGGAAGTTGCTCTCAACGGATATTTTGGCTACAAGCTTATTGGCGTAAACGGCTATTCTCAGAATAAGGCTGAGGCTCACAAGCTGGCTCAGTGGCTCACCAACGAGATGAGTCAGAAGAGACGCTTTGAGGTTCGCGGTTTTGGTCCTACAAATAAGAACGTTATGGCTTCTGAAGAGGTTCAGAACAACGACGTTATTAGCGTAGTACTTGAAGAAGCTTCCTACTTCAGGACTCAGAAGGGCGTTCCAAGCTCTTACTGGACTCCAATGGCTAGCTTAACCAAACAGTTCCTTGACGCAGAAGATCCAATGACAATTACTGACACTGAGCTTCAGGACTTGTTAAATTCTCTGTGTGCACAGATTAGAAAATAACTTTTAAGTTATTGAGCTATGGGCGGACAGGAGGCAAAAGCTTTCTTCTCCGCCCATTTTCCTTTACGAGGTTGAAAGAATGAAAAAGTTCTTCTCTGGAATAAAAAAAGGCGATATATGGACCAAAGGCTCGTACCTTGTGATGGGGCTTGGTCATGTCTCTAGAGGACAGGTTGCTAGGGGAATTTTCTATTTTCTTATAGAAGCTCTCTTTATCCTTTATTTGGTTTTCTTTGGAGGTAATTACCTTCACTTGTTCTTCTATGGTTTCTTCTCCCACGGAACAGTTGGAATCACAGAAACCTACGATTTTTGGAACGACGATTTAGGTATCTACGAAAAAATAACCGGGGATAATAGCTTTAAAATTGTTCTGTACGGAATTCTTACAATCTTTATAATTATTTTCTTCATAATCCTTTACAAAAACAGTGTACAGGAAAGCATAAACCTTGAAGAAAAGAAAAAAAACAATAAGCCAATTTTAACCATCAGACAAGATTTGGCTGGCTTTGTGGATAATAAATTCCACATCACCCTCCTCTCTTTCCCTATGATTGGACTTTTTGTTTTCACTTTTATTCCTTTGGTCACAATGATTCTCATAGCCTTCACAAACTATGATGCATCAACCGAGGTTCCTCAGCACCTTTTCAGCTGGGTAGGCTTCAAAAACTTTGCCGATATCTTTGGTGGGGATAAAACCCTATCGGCAACCTTCTTGAGAGTTCTAGGTTGGACCCTTGTCTGGGCCTTCTTTGCCACCTTTAGTAACTATTTTGGTGGCATGATTTTAGCCATGCTAATTAACAGAAAAGGCATTAAATTCAAGAAGGTTTTTAGAACAATCTTTGTCATGACAATTGCCGTTCCGCAATTTGTATCACTGATGATTGTCAGTAAAATGCTCACTGCGGGCGATAGCATTGAAATGAGTGGTATCATCACTCAATTCTTCTATAAAGTATTCCACTTTAATCTTAAATTTGGCATTAACATCACACAAACAAGAATTGCTATAATCCTTGTTAACATGTGGATTGGTATTCCATATACAATGCTGATTTGTTCAGGAATCTTAATGAACATTCCAGCAGACCTTTATGAAAGTGCAAGAATTGATGGTGCAGGTCCTGTCACGCAATTCTTCAAAATCACCCTTCCCTACATGCTGTTTGTAACTGGTCCTTATTTAATTACCCAGTTTGTTGGAAATATCAACAACTTCAACGTCATTTACCTTCTGTCTGGTGGAGGCCCTGGAGACCTTCTTAAGTACACAGAAGGCGCAAAAGGAACCGATTTATTGATAACTTGGTTATACAAGCTTTCTCTTGGTATAGACAGAAATTACAAATTAGCATCTGTCATTGGTATCTTGGTCTTTATCATCTCAGCAACTCTGTCACTGCTTGTCTATAACAGATCCGCTTCAGTAACGAAGGAGGACGAATTCCAGAATGGCTAATACTTTAAATGCAAAAGCTACAAAGCTTAGAAGTCAAAAACGCATTACCAGAACGGTAAATGCATTAGTATATGTAATTTTAATTGCTTTGAGTGCTCTTTGGCTCATCCCGTTGCTCTACCTTGTAGTGCAATCCTTCAGAGCAGAAGCTGGCGCTTGGAGCTCCACGTTCTTCCCAAAAACTTGGACACTAGACAACTACAAGAACCTATTCACCAACACCCCGTTCATAAAGTGGTTCTTAAACACTTTGCTGGTATCGGGTTGCTCGTGCGTTATCACTACCGCGTTCGTGCTGTCTGTAGGCTACACTTTCAGTCGTATCAAGTTCCGCGCCCGCAAACCCCTGATGAATATCATGCTGGTTTTGGGCATGTTCCCGGGCTTCATGAGCATGACTGCGGTCTACTTCCTCTTGAAGATTCTTCTTCCAAACAACTTTCAGAGCCTCCTGTCGCTAATTATTGTCTACAGCGCTGGTGCCGCACTATCTTACTACATTGCAAAGGGTTACTTTGACACTATTCCAAAAGCACTAGACGAAGCCGCCACCATTGACGGCGCCACTAAAGCCCAAATCTTCTGGAAAATCATCCTCCCAATGAGCAAGCCAATAGTCATCTACACCATCCTGACTTCTTTCATCTCGCCATGGTGCGACTACATCTTTGTCTCCTTCATCATGAGTGGCGTCCCAGATATAAGCCGATACACTGTCTCTCTTGGCATGTATAAGTGGCTTGAACGCGAGCAAATCCAGCAGTACTTCACCACCTTCTGCGCCGCTGCAGTAGTCGTAGCAATTCCAATCACCGGCCTCTTCATGTGGCTCCAGCGCTACTACGTTGAAGGCATCACCGGTGGAAGCGTAAAGGGTTGATATGAAACAAGTTAGCTCTTCTTTACTTGCCGTTTTATTCTGTCTTGCCCTCCTTTTGGCTTGCCTGACCTCCTGCGCCAGCACATCTTCTGGCTCTGCTTTGGCCTCACCCCAGCCCACTTCCCCCCAGCCCCTCGACGACGCCTATCGCAACTACTACGAAATCTTCGTCTGGTCCTTCTTTGATACCGATAACGATGGAATTGGCGATTTTAATGGCATCACCGCCAAGCTGGATTACATTAAAGAAATGGGCTTCAACGGCATTTGGCTCATGCCAATGACCAAGGGCACCAGCTATCACAAGTATGATGTAGAAGACTACTATGCCGTTGACCCCAATTTTGGAACCCTGGAAGACTTCCAAAAGCTATTAGCAGAAGCCCATAAGCGAGACATCAACATTATAATTGACCTTGTGGTAAACCACACTTCAAGTAGCAATCCTTGGTTCCTAGCAGCTTGCGATTATATAAGAGCTAATGGCCAACCTGGTGGCCCCTATGGAGATTACTACAACTTTCAACAAAAAGCAGAAAGTGGCTACACCCAAGTTGCTGGTACAAACTGGTACTACGAAAGTCAGTTCACAAGCACAATGCCAGACTTAAATCTGGACAGTTCACAAGTAAAAGCCCAGATTGTCAGCATCATGAAATTCTGGCTAGACCTAGGCGTGGACGGTTTCAGACTGGATGCCACAACCAGCTATTATACCAACAACAAAACAAAATCCATTCAATTCTTAGGCTGGCTCAATGAGCAGGCAAAAGCCATCAAGTCTGACTGCTATTTAGTTGCTGAAGCTTGGTACACAAATGATGTTGCTGTGCGAGAATATTATGACAGTGGCATAGACAGTTGTTTCTGTTTTCCACTTGCAATGGCCAGTGGCCATATCTATGATGCCTTGAAAGACATAAGGGCAAACAATGGCGTAATTTTGGGGGATATGCTAAAAAATGCGCAAGACATCTACAATATAGGCATCTATGCACCTTTCTTGAGCAACCACGACACCGCCAGAATTGCCTCCTTTATGGGTCGCAGACAAACGGACAAAATCAAAATGGCCCAGGGGCTTCTCTCCTTACAAAGTGGCTGCCTTTTTGTCTACTACGGTGAAGAAATTGGCATGATTAGCACTGCCGACGGCTCTGACCCCTATAAGCGCATTGCCATGAAATGGTCCAATAAAAACGTCTATGAAGGTTGGTGTTACACCACCCCTCAAGGCATCACCGTCACCAAAGATAATTACTATTACTCCGGCGTGGCAGAGCAAGAAGAAGATGCTAACAGCATCCTTAACTACTACAAGGAATCCTTGCGTATTCGCAATGCGAACCCAGAAATTGCCCGCGGTGACGTTGAAGTATTAGAGTCTTACTATGAGCAAAGCAAGTACTGCTGCGTCTGCAAGTGGACGTGGAACGGAAGCTCCGTTGTTGCCGTTGTCAACCTAGACCGCGAGTATGGGCACAACATCACACTTGATGTCGCCGCCCTTGGCGTCACCTCCATGACAGATTTTCTCTGTGCCAACGCAGACGCTGTCGTCAGCTATGACGCCTCAACTGGTACCGTGACCTTGGCCCCATACTCCTACGCTATCTTTAGGTAAGTTTTACACAGGCTTTGTCATTACAAAAGCAACAATTTTAAATTAGACTTTTGAAATAAACTATTTTATTTTTTGACTTTTGAGGATTTCGCTTTTAATATTTAAGTAGAAACATTAATTGTTGACATTCATTAATAAGGAGGCGCGAATGAATCTTAACGTTAGAGGTATCAAGTATCAAATCAGTGACGAGACACAAGAGTTCCTGAATAAGAAACTTCAGAAACTGGATTTTGCAGAAAGCTATCTGCATGATTTAGACATTACGATTAAGAGAGAAACCCTTGGACAGGGTTTTCATATAGATGCAAAACTGCACTTCTCCTGGGGAACAGTGAAAGTTGTAAGCTATGACTGTTATGAACTCTATGAAGGCATAGAACTTATTGCAGACAAGATTGAAGCTGCTGCAAAGAAGGAAAAAGGAAAAGTAATAGAAGGCTAATATAAAAAATGAAGCTACTCGGAGGCCACTCGTTGCGGGTGGCCTTCTTTTTTTGCCGGCAGAAAACTGCAAAATTGTCTATATGTGGAGCAAATAAGACGCAGTGCGCCAGCTTAAGATAGCTAAGGGCCCCGCGTAGGGGCCCTAAATAACAAGCGAGGCGAAAAGCCTAAGGCTTAAGCCAGTTCCAGGAAGGCCTTGTAGCCTTCGTAGGCCTGCTGGATGTCATAACAGGAAGTAATTTCCCATGGGGCGTGCATGCTGAGGACAGAAACCCCACAGTCTAGAACTTGCATGCCATACTTGGCTGCGTACTTAGCAATTGTGCCACCGCCGCCAACATCGACTTTAGCCATTTCCGCCATCTGGAAGGTAACGTTGTGGGCCTTGAGTTTGCCACGAACCATAGCGAGGAACTCGGCATTGGCGTCAGAGGCGGCGCTCTTTCCACGGGAGCCAGTGTACTTGTTGAAGACAACGCCACGGCTAAGGAAAGAAGAGTTCTGCTTGTCGTAAAGCGAGCTGTTAAGTGGGTCGTAGGCCGAGTTAACATCGCTGGAGAGCATGTAGGAGTTAGCCATTGCTCTGCGAATAACCAGCTCTGGGTTCTGTAAGCCAAGTCTAAAGACTACTTCAGCCACGGCGTTTTCAAGAAGCATTGAGTCCATACCAGTTGCGCCCTGGCTTCCAATTTCTTCTTTATCTACCAAGATGCAGCAGTTGGTTCTAGAGGAAGCTGGAGTCTCGAGCATTGCAATCAAGGAGGTGAAGGCGCATACTCTGTCATCCTGGCCGTAACCAAGTACTAGAGTCTTGTCAAAGCCTACGTAACGGCTTTTGCCTGCTGGTACAACTTCAATTTCTGCAGAGCCAAAGTCTTCCTCTTCAATGCCGTATTTCTCTTTAAGGATGGCTAGAATCTTCTTTTTGCCTGGGTCTGTTGCTTCCTTGCCATCTTCTGCTGCTTCCTCTGACCCGATAGCTTTTGGATAGCAGCCAAGAATCAGGTCAAGCTTTTCGCCTTCAATGAAGTCAGAAGCCAGCTTTTTCATCTGATCCTGAGCAATGTGAGGGAGGATATCGGAGATGGTGAATACAGGATCTTCTGGGTCGTCGCCAATTTTAATGTCAACTTTTGTGCCGTCAGTGAGGAAAACAACGCCATCAATTGCAAGAGGCATTGCCACCCACTGGTACTTTTTGATTCCACCGTAGTAATGAGTGTTCAGATAAACAATTCCGTTATCCTCATAGATTGGATTCTGTTTGACATCAAGTCTTGGAGAATCAATATGGGCTCCCAAAATGTTCATACCCTTGCAGAGGCAATCCTTACCAAGGTTGAACAGGATTACAGTCTTTCCCATTTTGCTGTAGTAAACTTTGTCTCCAGCCTTAAGAGAAGTTACGTCTTCAAGATTTTTGTAGCCGTTAGCAATTGCCATCTGAACAACAGATGAAGCACATCTGCGCTCAGTCTTGTTATTATCAAGAAAATCCATGTAATTTTTAATTAAATTGTCCATGCTTAATCCTCTTTTTAACTTATTTTAGTATACTCTAATACGTTGTATCGTTTATTGAGAAAATAATCCAACAGAAAAGGCAAAAAAAATGAATTTTGGGGCTTAACTTTTGTGAAGCTGTATGTTATCATTCTTTAAGTAGAAGAATTTTCAGCGGAGGCTTTGAAATGAAGGGACTTACGGAACGCCAGACAGAAATTGCAAATTACATTGAATACTTCTTTAACACTAATGGCTATGCACCTAGTCTTAGAGATATTTCTGGACACTTTGGATTTTCTCCAAAGGCCGCCTATGACCACCTCAGAGCCTTGGAAAAGAAGAATGTTATCAAGACAGCAGACAATCTTCCTCGTGGTATGACGCTTCTTAGAAGAACCACGCCAGAAGGTGATAGTGTCATTAAAGTTCCTATTCTTGGAACCACTGCCGCTGGGGTCCCTCTTAGAAGTGAAGAAGTCTATGACGGTTTTGTTTCTTTGCCTCAAAATCTTGTTGGTTGTGAGGAAGCTGACACTCTCTATGCTCTTAGAGTCAGAGGAGACAGCATGATTGAAGATGGCATCAACAGTGGAGATTTAGCTATTATCAAGAAGACAAACCATGCTGAAAACGGAGACATTGTTGCTGCTAGCATTGGTGAAGATTATGCCATTACCCTCAAACATTTCTTCCGGGTTGGAGATAGATATGAGCTCAGACCTGCAAACCCTGCTCATAGAGTACTGGTATCCACCCAGTGCCAAGTTCATGGAAAACTTTTAATGATTATTAGACAGTATGGAAGATAGCCATGGCTGGCACATACCTACTTTTGGGGCCTGAAAAAGGCCTCAAAGATGATTACATTAAGGATCTCAAAGCAAAACTTGACCCCTGCGAAGTTTCAAAATTCTATGAAGTTGAAGACTATGAAGATGAAATGTTCGCGCAGCTTAATAACAATGATCTCTTTGCAGCTCATAGGCTGGTCATATTTGAAATAACAGAAGAATTGAAAGGCAAGGACAAGATTAAAGCTATTGCCAATTACATTGCAAAGCCTTCTGATTGTGCAACCTTAGTAATCACAAGCCCTGAGCTGAGAGTTGCGCCTGAAATTATGGGTGCCGTTCCAAAGGATAATTGCGTAACTTTCTATGAGATGTTTGAAAATCAAAAACCTCAGTGGCTTAATAATTATTTCAGAAGAAATGGCTACTCAATTACCGCTGATGCCTGCAATGCAATCATTGAAAAAGTAGAGAACAACGTTCATGATTTTGAAAACGTTTGCTCTCAGTTTGTAATCTTCCTCAATTCAATGCAGGCAATGCAAAACAAGAAAACCATCACAGAAGAGGACGTTGACGACTATTTGGCACATACCAGAGAGGAGACTGATTTCACCCTATTTGGCTACGTTGCCAGAAGAAAGTTAGATAGCGCTCTTGAGTGTCTTCATACCCTACTTAGGACCAAAGAAACTTCCTCGGTTACGGCAATGTGTGCCTCCCGTCTTGCCTCCTACTTTAGAAGACTTCTTTCTGTTCAAATTAACCTCCAAAAGGGAATGAGTCTGGAAACAAGTCTGGCAACAAAGTACTTTGACAATGAATACCCCATAAGAAAGAAAAAGGACAAAGATATTTACTCAGATGCCAGCAGAAATTACGGGATACGAGACATTGAGAGAATTCTAGTCACTCTTGCTGAGTATGACATAAAGATTAAAGAGGCTCCAACAACGGTTCAGCAAACCATGATGGAAAAGTGCCTTGTTGATGTAATTATGCACAAAGGTAGGCATGCAAAGCCTCTTGCCTTTGCAACGCTTTAAGACAAATCAATAGCCTAAAACCCCATTGAAAGTCAAACTTTTAATCTATTAATTAGATTTTGGGCTACTTTTATTGAAATTCCAGCCCTCTTTGAAATCTCCTCAGGAGTGCACTGAATCACATCCTCCAAGGTGGTAAAAGCATTCATAATCTTATCGCTTGTCTTAGAACCAATGCCAGGAATACTCTGAAGCAAATGAAAAGAAGCTTCCTTACTTCTCATGGCTTGGTTAGCTCCAGTTGCAAATCTGTGACATTCATCTCTTACAGCTATAAGCACTCTGAGACCTTCATTGCTATGATCTAGTCTGAGGTCAGCCCTTTCGTCATCAAAAACAATGGTTTCATATTCCTTAGCAAGCCCTACCACGGGAACATCGGCTAGACCAAGCTCGTCTAGGACATCGCGGGCCACGTTAACTTGCCCCTGTCCGCCATCAATAAGCAAGAGGTTGGGCTTTCTTAGATTCTCCTCAATCACACGGGAATATCGGCGATAGACCGCCTCTCGCATGGCACCGTAATCGTCAATAGCTCCATTTAAAGACTTAATGTTAAAACGCCTATACCCAGAAGGATTTGGATTGCCATCAACAAAGGAGATTAGACTTGCCACGGTGTACTTACCGGACAACTGAGCAATATCAAAGCCCTCAATAAGCTCTGGAAGCTCCTCAAGGCCTAATTCTGACTGAAGGACTTCAAGAGCTTTAGTGTTGTCTCGGCTTTTTAGGCGTTTTTCAACGTCACGGGAGGCGTTTTCAGCCGCCATACGGAGAATACGGAAGTCTCGACCTTCCTTTGGAACTTCAAAGTTAACTTCATGTCCCAAAGCCTCGCGGAAATAGCGAGAAATTAGGTCAATATCCACCTCGTGAGAGATAAAAATCTTAGCTGGAATTTCACGCCCGTCCTCATAGTATTGAGTCAAGAAGTTAAGCAGCGTTTCAGACTCGTCCCCAAAGGTTTGAGCTCTGTATAGGGCACGACCAATGAGTTTTCCTTCTCTGAATTGCATAATTGAGACGGTACAAAGAGGACTCCTCATCTCAATTGCAGCATAATCCTGACTTTCAAAATTACCATGAGAAGAATGATCTTCCACCATCTGGGCCTTGGTTACACTCTGAATTGCAACCAACATGTCGCGTTTTTTTGCAGCAACCTCGTACTCCATTGCCTTTGAGGCAACCAGCATCTCGTCTCGAATTTGGCGTTCTAGTTCATCGCTTTCGCCAGAAAGAAAACGCCTGATTCTATCTATGTTTTTTCCGTACTCTTCTTTGGAGATTTTTCCACAACAGGGAGCCGAACAACGGCCTATATGGTAATAGAGACACGGTTTTTCACGCATTCTTAATGGAGTAGAGCACTTTCTTAGATTAAAGAGACGGTCAATCAAATCTAGATAATCAGCCATTTTAGAGGCATCAGGAAACGGTCCATAGTAATCAGAACCGTCTTTAAGTATGCGCCTTGTCTTGAAAACCTTTGGAAAATCCTCATGGGAAATTCTAATCATTGGATAGCTTTTACCATCCTTGAGCATAATGTTGTAATGTGGATTGTACTTCTTGATTAGATTGTTTTCTAAAACTAGAGCTTCATAATCGTTTCCGGTGATTATGTGATCTATATCTCTAATTTTCTCCACCAAAGCGGAGGTCTTGCGGTCTCTATTTGGAAGAAAATACTGACTCACACGTTTACGCAAGCTCTTAGCTTTACCAACATAGATAACGGTACCTTCTTCATCCTTCATAAGGTAGCAGCCAGAGTTCAAAGGCAGTGCATGAGCTTTAGCCTTTGCTTTCTCAAAGTTTTCTTTTCTTTGTTTTAACTCTTCTTGGGACTGAGTCTTATCAACTGCATAACTTATCCCAGTTTCAAATGCTTCCTTATCCATGCCTTTAGAATAGCACAAACTTAGTTGTTGCACACTAAAGTTAGTGATAAAGTTAACTCAAATGACCAACAAAGCTATAAACGACTACATAGAAAACTTACCTCATCTTTCCTTTCAAGAAAAAAGGATACTTAAAGAAGAAGCACAGGATTTACTTCTTTGGGGAGGACCTCAAATTACGGACCTCATGCCAGCCTTAGAGGAATTTGAAAAGCTACAAAAGAACCAAGCAAAAAACGTTTATAGCAATGTCTTAAAGAAAATTAACCAAATAAGAAAGGCCCCAACCGACTACTCTACTTTTAATCCCGTTTTTAACTTTGATAGCCCAAAACCCAACATTATCCCTAATTTTCAAGCTCCAGATAGAATTATGGGCAATTGTCCATGCCCAAAAGACGGAGAGCTGACAAGATGCTGTAATCTAAAAACTCTGGATGCAGTTCAACAATGCGGCTTTGCCTGTGCCTACTGCTCAATACAAAGTTTTTATGCCAATGACCAGATTAAGGTAGTCTCAAACCTAGAAGAATATCTTGACAATTTAAAGCTAGAAGAGAACGTCTGGCACATTGGAACAGGACAGTCTTCTGACTCCCTTTTGTTAAGTGACGACTACGGAACTCTCACAGCCCTTGGTAAATTTGCACAGAAAAACCCCCAATTAATAATTGAGCTAAAAACCAAAAGCGCAAGAACGGATTGGCTTAAGCTAGATCTTCCAAAGAATATTGTTGCAACCTGGTCTGTAAATGCTCAAACAATAGTTGAAAAAGAAGAACATCTCACCGCAAGTCTCACCGGAAGAATTGCTGCTGCAAAAAAATGCACAGAAGCTGGAAGACTGGTGGGTTTTCATATCCACCCAATGGTCTACCTCAAAGGCTGGCAAGAAGAATATAAAGCTCTTGTAAATAAAATCTGCGACCAAATAGACCCTAGCAAAGTAGTAATGATTGGAATTGGAGCCCTTACCTTCACAAAACAAAATCTTAAAGCCCTAAGAGAAAGTGAAAGGCCCACCTTGGTAACTCAAATGGAACTCACCCCGGCGGCTGGAAAATTCTCCTACCCGCTAGAGGTCAAACGAGAGCTGTTCTCCTACGTTTACAGCCTCTTTTCCCAAGAATGGAAGGAAAAGGTTTTCTTCTACCTATGCATGGAGGACCCTTCTTTATGGCAACCCTGTCTAAGCCGCCAGTACAACTCCAACGCAGAATTTGAGGCAGACATGAAGGCTCACTACCTGGCAAAGCTAGTCTAATACCATCTAACTCTTTACACTGCAACGTTTTTGACACAATATTGCTTTTTGTCTTTATCTAGTTTATTATCATGGCATGAAACGAAACGACGCCAAAATGGTATACGACATACCAACCTACAACAAAATCTTTCCCTACCTTATGAAACGTCGCTGCGACGCACTTGTCTATCATTCCTTTGAGCTAGATGTCTCCACCGTGGTCAAATATATAAGAGCCTACAACGCCCAAAAGCCAGAAGTCCGCATGAAATTCTTCTACGTCTTCTCCGCCGCTCTAATGCGCACCATAGCTATGCGCCCCGAACTAAACCGATTTATAGCCTCAAACCGATATTGGCAAAGAAATGAGCTTTCCATGAATTTCCTAGTTAAAGAGGATTTTACAGATGAAGCTCCAGAAACCAGTAATCCCCTAGTTTTTGACCCCAAGATGACAATAAAGGATTATGCAAAAATACTGGACACCTACATAAATCAATCAAGAAATTTAAGCCAAAACACCAATTCTACTGACGAGACCATAAGCTTCTTCATGCATTTTCCTGTTTGGTTTATTAACCTTGTAGTTAAAATTGCTAGACTCTTAGATATTAGAGGGAAAGCTCCATCTGCTTTAAGAGACGCCGATGGTCTTCATACCTCCGTCTTTGTGGCCAATCTTGGCTCTATTGGAATTGTTGGAGGAAGTCCCCATCACCACCTTTATGAATGGGGAACCACCAGTCTTTTTGTCACTCTTGGTGCCCTTGAAAGAAAACGTGAATTTGATGACGATGGCAAGATAATTTCAACCAAAGAAACAATTCAGATTGGGTGTACCGTTGATGAGAGAATCACCTCAGGCTTCTATTTCATAAAGAGTATGGCTTATTTCCAAGAGCTGTTAAATCATCCAGAAGAGCTAGAAAAAGTTCCAGACCTACCGCCAGAGACCCTTACCAAAAAAGAATACAAGGCAAAACTCAAAGCAGAGAGAAAAGCTAGAAAGCAGTCAACTCACTAGCAAAAATTCAAAATCCTCCCAATTTTTTTCTCAAAATCCTCCCAATTTTTTTCTCAAAATCCTCCCAATTTTCTTGATAAGCAAGAAGAATTCCACTACCATACAGACATGCCAATATACTACGAGCGAATTGCAGACCAAGTACTAGAAGACATTCTTAAAATTAGAGGCGCGGTTCTAATAGAAGGAATAAAGTGGTGTGGAAAAACTACAACCGCAAAACAAAAAGCTCTTTCTGTAATAGATTTGTCAAAACAGAAAGAAGCTGACAGAGCTGAACTAATGGTTTATGAAGAACCAGAAAAATTATTTTCTATCAGCAAACCAATCTTGATTGACGAATGGCAAAAAGTACCATCAATTTGGGATTCTCTTAGAAATCAAATAGACAGCCATCAAGAAGTAGGAAGTTTCATATTAACCGGTTCAACAAGTCAAACAAAAGCAATTGAGAGTCTACGAATGCATTCCGGCCTTGGTAGAATTGGGAGAATTAAGCTACTGACTATGAGTCTTTGGGAATCAAAAGACTCAAATGGAGAAATCTCGCTTGGAGCATTATTTGAAAAACAAGAACTCCCTTACTCGGACAGTCCAAATTCTTTAAACGACATAGCTTTTCTATGTGTAAGAGGAGGATGGCCGGCCGTAATAAAAACAGATAAAAAACTAGCAGTAAAACAAGCAAGGTCATACCTAGAAGAGCTATGTGAAAGCGATATTAGAAACGTAGATGGGCATAGAAGATCCGCAGACAAAATGCGAAAGATTCTTAGGTCCTATGCTAGATTCTCCGGCTCCAATGCGCCAAACACATCAATAGAAAACGATGTTAACGATATCTCAAAAAACACTCTCTATGACTATCTTAAAGTGCTGGAAGACTTATTTGTCACAAACGAAGCCTCTGCCTGGAACCCCAATTTCCGTTCTGCAACGGCAATTCAATCAAGCAACACAAGATACTTTACAGACCCTTCAATCACAGTTGCAGCACTTGGAATGGGAGAGAACGACCTACTCAATGACATTGAAACCTTTGGCTTAATATTTGAAACGTTAGTAATTAGAGACTTGAAAGCCTATGCCCAAATACTTGATGCCGATGTTTACCATTACCGCGATTCTACAGGTCTAGAGTGCGATGCCGTTATACATTGCAGAAATGGCAAATACGGCCTAATTGAAGTCAAGCTAAGCCAAACAAGAGAAGAGGAAGGCGCAAGGACCCTAAAAGCTCTGAATGCAAAGATAGAAAAAGCTAATCTAAACCCGCCAACCTTCTTGATGGTAATCACTGCAACAGGCTTTGCGCATAAACGTGAAGACGGAGTACTCGTTATCCCAATAGGTTGCTTAAAATATTAACAACTCAGAGCTTTTAGTTTTTACAAAAATGGTACCTCCCGCAGGACCCTTGTCTCCA
>CAVCYP010000043.1:0-14301 GCA_963606545.1 Sphaerochaetaceae bacterium | reverse complement strand
CTGTTGAGTGTGGTTACTGGAACCTCTTCAGATACAACCCAGCAGCAGAGAAGAAGTTCACTCTTGATTCAAAGGCTCCAGCTGGCGGATATCAGGAGTTCTTGATGAACGAAGCTCGTTACAGCAGACTCACCCGTGAATTCCCAGAGCGCGCAGCAACCTTGTTTGTTGCAAACGAGGAAGAAGCAAAGAGCCGCTACGAGCACCTTCTCAAGCTCATTGCTATGTATAACGACTAATCTTGTTAGTCTTGGGGACCCCACGTGGGTCCCTTTTTTATTCCCTTTTGAGCCGTTTTTAGCTCAAAAAGGAATAATTTGTTCCTTTTTTGCCTTAATTTTGGTCATTTGGGAACAACCCGCATAAACTACAGCATAAACTGCTGCATTATCTACAACATTCTAGGAGATTCAACATGCAAACTCTTCTAAATTACGTCTGGTTTTTCTTTGTCTACGCCTTTCTTGGCTGGTGTATAGAAGTAATCTTTGCCGCCTGTGTCAGAGGTGTCTTTGAAAACCGAGGCTTCTTCAATGGCCCAATTTGCCCAATCTACGGTTTTGGCGTTGTCATTGTTGTTTTATTCTTGGAACCACTGAAAGAAAACTTCTGGATTCTCTTTATAGGCTCCGTAATTCTGACCTCTGCCCTTGAGCTTGTTACCGGCTACCTCATGGAAAAGATCTTCAAACACAGATGGTGGGACTACTCCAAAATGCCTCTTAACATTGGAGGCTATGTCTGTTTGGCGTTCTCTCTCATCTGGGGCTTTGCCTGTGTTTTCCTTGTAGATATAATCCACCCATCAATTGCTTTCTTTGTAAATCATATTCCACACCTTGTGACCTACATAGCTCTTCCAATACTTGTAGCCATCTTCTTCACAGACCTCATTGCAACCAGTACCAGTGTCTTCCACTTCAACAAAAAACTTGAAGATATTGAGAAAATGGCAGCCCAAATCCATCAGGTTAGCGATGAAATTGGCCGCAAACTCTCAGATAAGGCCATTGAAGTCAAAGAAAAGGAAAGCACAAAGAAGTTGGTGGGAACTGTTATGGACTCCAGAACAGACGCCCAGCTTAAACTTGAAACTCTTAGGATTTGCCTAGATGAAAAAGAGCGCGAACTGTCCAAAATTCAGAGAAGACTTATCAAGGTCTTCCCAACAATGCGCTCCACCAAGCATGCAGAAGCTTTTGCTAAAATCAGAGAAAAGCTTGAAGAAAAGAAACTTGCCAGAAAGAAATAATGCAGCTCAAACACTAAAAGCTCAAACATCAAAAAAGCCAGCCCTCTCGAGCTGGCTTTTCTTATATAGACAATAAAAACTTTACTTATCTTTTTTCTTCTTGCTAGCCTTAATCAGCACCAGAACAACAAGAAAGATAACAGCCATGGAGACTGCAAGAAGGCCCCAGGCAATAAACCCATACTTAACTGCCTCAGCAGCATTCATAGCAGTTGCATCTGAAATATGTAAACCAAACATCTTAGCCTCCTCAACCAAACATAGACAAAATTAGTCCGCCGGCCAAAACAGAGCCAATCTGACCCGCTACGTTCGCACCAACGGCATACGGAAGCAGATAATTCTGCCGGTTAGCCTCATTGCCAACCTTCTGCACCACACGCGCAGACATTGGAAAGGCCGATATTCCCGCACCACCAATCAAAGGATTAACCTTTGAATCCTTTGGAAGGAAGATGTTCATAATCTTAATAAAGTAAACACCACAGGCCGTATCAAAGATAAAAGCCAAAAGACCAAAAGCAATAATCATCAGCGTCTGGAGCGTCAAAAGCTTTGGACCTTCCATCATTGGAGCAATAGCAAGTCCCAAAAGCAGAGAAATAAGCGGAGAAAGAATATCCTGTGCCGCCTTAGAAAGCGAATCCAGAACTCCACACTCTCTCAAAAGGTTTCCAAACATCAACATACCAACAAGAGCTGCCGAATCCGGAGCCATGATGGAACAAATGATAGTAACAGCAATTGGGAAAACAATCTTTGTAAACTGGGTTACCTCCCCTGCCTTATACTTCATTTGAATCTCACGTTCCTTCTTGGTGGTGGTAGCCTTCAAAACAACTGGCTGAATGATAGGAACAAGGGCCATGTAACAGTAAGCAACAATCAAAATTGGAGCAATAAACTGAGAATTAAGGCGTTGAGAAACCAAAATTGCAGTAGGGCCATCCGCTGCACCAATGATACCAATTGAAGCGGCATCGTTAAGAGGGAAGAAAAGCGAAGCCAGCATCATGGAAAGGAAAATTCCGCCCTGTCCTGCCGCACCAACAAAGATAAGCCACGGCTTTTGAATAAGCGGGCCAAAATCAATCATGGCTCCAATACCAATAAACAATAGCAGAGGGAAGACCTCATAGGTTTCAATTCCAAAATTGTAAAGCCAGGAAAGAATACCAATGTCATTAGCAATAACTGAACCCGGTAGATTAACCAATATGGCACCAAAGCCCATTGGAAGCAGTAACGTTGGCTCCATTTTCTTACAGATAGCAAGATAAATGAGCAACAGTCCAACAAAAATCATAATGATTTGATAAATTAGTTCTGTATCCATGGCCCTACTCTATATTATTTATAAATAAAATGCAAATTTAAGCCATTTTTGACCTTTATAGTTAAGATTAACCCCATTGAAAACTTGAACATTTTTCACAGTTTAGTATTATTTAACCATGACCGTGTATGTATGTTTGGTTGTGTTAAGCCTTCTTTTCACAGCTGGTGTTTATATAAAATTAGCTTTATATTCAACCTTTTATAAAACGCTGTTGGCTTTGCCAATCTGGCTGGGCTTCTATCTGGGCCTTATTGCCCTCTTTTTTCTTCTTGCCTTTCTCATTTCGCTTACAGTAGACAAAAAGAAACCTCAAGTTAAGATAAACCATTTTTTCAGATGGCTCTTAAATCAAACCGCTGTTCTAATTCTTATCCTTGGAAAAGTCAAAATCAAAGCTACTGGACTTGAAAAACTTGAAGGCCTTCCACCTTTCTTGTTAGTTGCAAACCACAGGTCTAATTTTGATCCGTTTATAGCCTTAAAATGTTGTCCAAAGGCAAATCTCGCTTACGTAGCAAAACCTGAAATCTTCCAAATTCCAATCACAGGTGCAGTTGTCCACAAATGCTTCTTCATGTCCCTAAACAGAGAAGATATTCACCAAGGGGTAGAAGTCATTAAGCACGCAGCAGAGCTTCTTAAAGCAGGAACTGTCTCTGTTGGCATTTATCCAGAAGGCACAAGAAGCAAGACTGGAGAACTTCTTCCCTTCAGAAACGGTTGTTTTAAAACCGCAAAATATGCCAATGCCCCAATTGTAATTGCAAGAACAACTGGAACAGAGCTCATAGCTCACCGCTTTGCTCGTAAGAGCACCACAGTAACCTTTGAAATTCTTGACGTCCTAAGTCCAGAGCAAGTTAGCGCAATGTCAACTTGGGACATTGGAGAATATACAAGAAATAAAATCCTAGAAGGAAGGGATAATAAATGAGATATTACGTTTTATACAACCCACATTCAAACAATGAAAAAGGCAACGAAACCGTCAACTCTGTCAAAGCACAGCTTCCAGCCGACACCCCGTTCTACGACGTAACCGGAATTAACGACTACGCAAAATTCTTTGCTGCTGTTCCAGAGGACGCCGCAGTCCTTCTCATTGGCGGCGACGGCACCCTGAACCACTTTGTCAACGATGTCTCAAAACTCACACTTAAGCACGATATTTACTACAAAGCTGCCGGAACAGGCAATGATTTTCTAAAGGACGTCAAAGAGGCTCCAAACGAGTTAGGCTTTATAAAACTCAATAAATACCTTGAAGATCTCCCAACGGTGTACGTCAATGGTAAGGAAGCCTTATTCCTCAACGGAATTGGCTACGGCATTGACGGTTACTGCTGTGAAGTTGGAGACAAGCTCAGGCTTGAATCCACAAAGCCAGTAAACTACACCGCTATTGCAATCAAGGGTCTTCTGTTCCACTACAAAACTACAAAGGCAACTATCACAGTGGACGGCAAAAAGCACGAATACAAGAAGGTTTGGCTGGCTCCAACCATGAACGGCCGTTTCTACGGAGGAGGAATGATTCCAACCCCAGCTCAGGACAGACTTGCAAAACCAAAGACTCTTTCCGTCATGGTCTATCACTGTCCAAGCAAGCTCAAGGCTTTGATGATTTTCCCATCCATCTTCAAGGGCGAACACGTTAGCCACAAAGATACCGTTGAAGTTTTCACGGGAAAGGACATCACTGTTGAGTTTGACAGCCCAAGAGCTCTCCAAATTGATGGTGAAACCGTCCTTAACGTCAAAAAATACCGCGCTGTAGTGAAATAACTACAGCGGTAGGCCCTTTACTACTGAGGTTAATTACTTTAATACCGCATAAATCTCGTGCAAATCAGAAATCTCATAGTCCAAAGGAAGGTCTCCTTTTAAGGGCTTTTTGAAGGGATTGTACCAGCAGGTGACAATACCGGCGTTAACGCCCCCTTGGATATCGCTGGTAAGAGAATCTCCAACAATTAGAATCTTGGACTTATCCTTCTCTGCCAGCTCTGAGAAAACCCGCTCAAAGAATTTAACATCTGGTTTTTCCACACCAACTTCTTCAGAAAGGAAAACGCCATCCATCAAAGCTCCTAAGCCGGAGTTTTTAAGTTTCTTGGTTTGCGCCAAAATAGTACCATTAGAGACAACATATTGTTTTACGTGACCCCGTAGAGAGGAAACAATATCATAACTATTGTCTCTAAAAACAATTGTATCGCCAAGACGTACTTGATACTTGTCATTAAAAGGCTCTGCAAGAGAAGGGTCAATGCCATATTCAGAGAAAAAATCTCTAAAGCGACCTACTAAGATATCGGGTTTGGAGAGCTCTTTGCGTTCTAGGCGCTCCCAGTAGCCCACGTTGATTTGGGAGTAGCGGGCAATCATCGGGTCCGTGCAGGGGCCTAGCCCAAATTCTGCGAAAAGCGAGATAACTGCGGCTTTTTCAGCTGCGTTAAAGTCCAATAAAGTGCCATCAACATCCCATAAAACAGTAGAAATCATGCTTCTCTTATATCAAATTTTTCATTATATTGCTATTGGACTTTGCCTATAGGAGATTCTTATGTTTAATCTTTTATTAGTCGTAATTTATCTTGCTTTTATAAGTCTTGGACTGCCTGATTCTCTCCTAGGTTCAGCTTGGCCCACCATACATGTAGAATGGAACATTCCGGTCTCCTATGCCGGAATAATCTCTTTTATAATTGCTTTAGGCACAATAATTTCCAGCTTAAATAGCGACCGACTAACCAGAAAACTAGGAACAGGAAAAGTGACAACGTTAAGCGTTGCCACAACGGCAATAGCCCTCTTTGGCTTTTCCATCAGCACTTCCTTTATTCAACTTTGCCTCTGGGCAATTCCCTACGGATTGGGCGCAGGCAGCGTGGATGCAGCACTGAATAATTACGTAGCGCTTCATTACAAGAGCAAGCACATGAGCTGGCTACACTGCATGTGGGGAGTTGGCGCCTCAGTAGGCCCCTACATCATGGGTTGCGTAATGACAAACGGCGGCACCTGGAACGGAGGCTATAGAGTCATTTCCATCATCCAAGTGGTCCTAACAGCTATAATTCTTTTCAGTTTGCCGCTGTGGAAAAAACGCCCCGCAAGCACAGCCAACTCAGCAACCACCGCCAGCCCCGCAAACGCAGACAAAACTGAAAAAAACCAAACTGCAAAAGTCCTCACCGTCAAAAAAGTCCTTGCCCTTAAAGGCGTTAAACAAATTTTACTTTGCTTCTTTGCCTACAGCGCGCTAGAAAGCACCACCGGGCTTTGGGCCAGCAGCTATCTAAACCTCTACAAAGGCATAAACGCAGAGACGGCCGCCTCCTACGCCAGCCTATTCTACCTTGGAATCACAATTGGAAGAGGAGTCTGCGGTTTCATCACCTTCAAACTGAACGATGAACAAATGATCCGTCTTGGCCAAGTCCTAGTGGGCCTTGGAGTCCTCACAATCCTACTGCCCTTCAGCGCCACCGTCACTTTAGTAGGCTTCATACTTGTAGGTCTTGGCTGTGCACCAATTTACCCCAGCATCATCCACTCCACCCCAGAGCACTTTGGCACAGAAAACTCGCAAGCCATCATTGGCATCCAAATGGCTTTTGCCTACGTTGGCTCCTGCGCAATGCCCCCAATCTTTGGTCTCCTAGCCCAGCACATCACCGTAGCAATCCTACCTTACTACCAGCTGGCCTTCCTCCTTTTGATGGTCATCATGCACGAAAGCCTAGTTAAGACTCTCAAAAAAAGCTAAACAACGCTCTTTATAATCCGGCGCCTCATCATACACAGCATGCCCATAACTTGAGTCGTACAAATAAATTGCACACCCCAATTTCTGAGCAAGCTCTCTTGACCCCTCCGCCGTCACCACACAGTCGCCCTCGCTACCTAGCACCAAAACTGGGCACTGAACTTTTGTCAGTTCCTGGTGGCAGTCAAAATCCTGGCACGCCCGCGCCAAAATCAAAAACCGCTCGTACTCGGCCTCCGATATCCCCTTATTGGCAGAAATCAGCACATCCCGATACTCCTTAAGGGTCGCTTCAGAATAAACCACATCCACAAAGGCTTCCAAAAGCCCCTGCTCGTCTCTGTTTTCTGCCTTTTCAAGCCATAGCCTTGCAACGCTTGAAAAGGTCTCGTTACCCTTTGAAAGAGTGGAGCCAAGTACCATACTGTGCACCAACTCTGGATAGTCTATTGCAAGATATTGAGCAATCATTCCCCCTTGGGAAGCTCCAAAGATATCGGCATTGGAAAGCCCTAAAGCACGCATTGCGCTGGCGGTGTCGCGGGCCATGTCGCGGACGCTGTAACCCTCTTGGAGGTTCTTGGCGCGGTCAAAAAGGTAAACAGTGTACTGGCCTGCAAAGCTTTGGTAGGAAGTTGCTATGGCGTCTGCAAGGCCCATCACACTGTGAATAGAAAGCCCTGGAAGAATGACAAACGTCTTCTTTCCTGTACCAAATTTCACATAATCCATTTCCACGTTTTCTGTTAAAACCGTCTTTACTTCAGCTTTCATCTCTGTTCCATCCTGCCCTTTTGATGTCCTACAACCAACCAAGAACATCAAAAAAATTAATATTATGCCAAAATTAAGCCATTTTTTATTCATACTTCACCTTAAAATATCTCTACCATCTTTCACTACAGTTTATCTCAACGTTCAAAACCGTACAACAAATGAGCTCAAAAGAACAATAAAAAACGTTCTCCACTGAAGAAAATTCTCCAGCAAAGAACGCTTTGAATTTTATATCTTTATATCTTCTCAAGTAAACTAGAACTAGAATCTTCTGATAACGCGAATGTCTCCATCGTTAACATATCTAGGAATTTCATCTGCAATCTTTCCAGAAATTGTAACAACAGTACTATAGCTAGAACCTTCAGTAAGTGATTCGTTACTTGTATAGTAGAAATTTTCTGTTCCAGAAACCTCTTGGTTATTTATTGTTGTAGTAAAATCCAGGTTAAGCTTCTTAGCATTTTCCACGCTTGAAGCACTGAACTTCAAAAGCTCTACAACTTCTTCTACACTTGGAAGATACCAGTCGGTATAACCATTAGGATTAAAAGTGTAACAAATTTGAGCAGCATAGGTACCCTCTGTTGTACCACTCTTATCCACGCCGGTTCTATCACCCATTGCCTTATAAAGCTTCTCTGTGTTTTCTTTTCCTGCGCCAAGACCAGTATTTTTTGCAGTACCAACAATCTCTTCAGAACCCTTTTTGTAATATCCAAAACAAATTCTGTTGTTCCTAAACTGAGTAGTCTGATCAAGATCCATTGTATAAGCCTCAAGATAAGTCCAACCATCTTTCTCTGCGTTTGGATTAACGTAGAAAATAATTCCACCAGCAGGTCCTTCATCTCCAAGTTCGTAGGTTACTTCTTCTTCCTCTGCAAATTTATCAAGTAAATCACAGCTAGAAAACATCATAAGTGTAGCAAAAATGCAAAGCACCAACATTGAAATTCTAAAATTTTTCTTCATGGTATCATTTCTCCTTATATGGATTTAAAAACCAAGGCGAATAATAATCACAAAAAAAACATTACTGCAATACCCTTTTTAAAAAAATCATAAAAATCAGAAAGCTCGGACAGGAAGCACAAAGTCTTTCCATCCCTTATCAGATCCAGATCTTTTGCCAAAGTTGAAATCCATAGAAATATAAGCAGCATTGTTCTGTTCAGAACTTGAAATGAACCAAAAGGCCTCTCCCCATCTTTTGTTTTTCCAGCAGAAAAGATTTTGGTATATCAAATTAAGTTCTTCAGAACTAGGAAGGAACCAGTCATCATAACCGCCATAGCTGTAATCATCACAGGCTTTAGCTGCATAAATATCTTTATCAGCGCCCCCAGTCGTTGTATAGGCCGTCTCTCCCATAGCAGCAATAAGCTTCTGAGTATTATTTTTTCCTTGCCCAATAGCAGTTGAAGTGCCAACTCCACAATTTTCTCCCCTTTCGTTATGATAATAACCATACATAATGTAACCAATGTGGTATTTAGCAACTTCCAAGTACCTCCAGCCATCTGAAGTCTTACCCTTATCATAGAAAACATACCCGCCGCCAGGACCAGTATCACCAATTTCATAAGATTCTTTAAGCTTCCATCTTGCAACAAGAGTCATATCGCCAGAGACAGGATCATCAAAGTTATACTCTTTCCCATCTAAAGTCCAACAATCAAAGTCCACCCCTTCTCTTGTTGGATCTTCTGGTTTTGGAACCTTCCAGCCTTCGTCTTCTTCCGTAACTCTATAGCCACCATTGGCAGTTCCGTTATTACAATCAAACGTCACATCATAAATGGCTTTTCTAATCCATTTTGCCTTGATAGTAGTATCAGCGGTAATAGGCTGTTCAAAGTCAAACTCTCTACCGTCCTCATTTACCCACATCAAAAAAGTGCACTTATCTCTTTGTGGGTCCAGCGGTTGCGCAATAACAGTCCCTTCGTAGACCGTTTGCACCCCATTAGCAACCCCTTCAGTATCATAATCAAAGGTAACCTGATACTTAGCCTTAGTTCTCCATCTTGCATGAATTTTATAATTACCAGTAACCTTTACAGTATCAAAATTTACAGCAGCATTACTTTGGTCTCTCCACTTCTCAGAGTTCTCCCAGTACCACCCAAGAAAAGTATGCCCAATCCACTTTGGATCTTCTGGCCTCACCAACTTAGCATCAAACTTAGCCGTCTGCTTTATTACAGTCCCCACGTCATCCCTAAGCTCAAACGTGACCACATACACCTGCTCAGAACTTCCAAGCACATTTACAGCATCACTTGGCACGTCCATTTTACAGCCAGCCAAAACCGCCAAAGCCAGCAGACAAATCCCGATACCTAAAAAACGTTTCTTCACTTGTGTCTTCATTCGCGTCTCCACTAGGTTAAGTCTAATTACTTTCTGCCTTTTACAAAAGAGATAAAAGTTTTATCATCCACCAAGAGCTTCATTATGAATAAAGATTTAACAGTAGGAAACCCAAGTAAGGTTCTATTTAATTTTTGCTTGCCGCTTTTTGGCTCCATAGTCTTTCAGCAGCTTTACAACATAGCCGATAGCTTTGTAGCAGGAAAATTTATATCAGAAGACGCACTGGCCGCCGTTGGCAACAGTTATGAAATCACTTTAATCTTTATAGCCTTTGCCTTTGGCTGCAACATAGGTTGCTCCGTCATCACCTCTAGACTCTTTGGAGCAAAAGACTACACAAAAGTCAAAAGTGCCATCTATACCTCACTACTTTCAACCTTAGCAACCTGCCTATTCCTCATGACCCTTGGTCTAGTCTTTATGGACAAGCTCTTAATGCTAATCAACACCCCTGCAAACATCTATAAAGCTTCCAAGCTCTACCTAGATATCTACATTTGGGGCCTTCCTTTCCTCTTTCTCTATAATATTTCAACCGGAATCTTCTCCGCTCTTGGCGACAGCAGAACTCCTTTTGTCTTTCTTGCCTTCTCCTCAACTGCAAACATCTTCATGGATATCTTCTTTGTAACGCGGCTAAACCTAGGCGTTGCAGGCGTTGCTTGGGCAACTTTCATTTGCCAAGGCGTAAGTGCCGTACTTGCTCTAATATTTGTAATGAAACGCCTTACCACCATCAAATCAACAGACAAGCCCACCCTTTTTGACAAAGGGCTCTTCAAAGCCTTTATAGCAATTTCAATTCCCTCCACCATCCAGCAAAGCTTTGTCAGCGTAGGAAATATCATTCTCCAAGGAATCATCAACAGCTTTGGCTCCTCCGTAGTTGCAGGCTACTCTGCCGCCATCAAACTCAATAACCTAGTCATTACTTCCATCTCCACCATAGGTAACGGAGTTTCCAACTTCACCGCTCAAAACCTAGGAGCTCGTAAACCAGAAAGAGTCACCAAAGGTTGGAGCAACGGCATAAAAATGGTTTGGATTATCTCCATCCCCTTTATTCTCTTCTACGAGCTCCTACCAGAAACGCTATTAAAACTATTTGTAGACAACCCATCCCTCATAACCCTTCAAACTGGTCGACAATTCCTCAGAATTATCCCAATCTTCTATCCAGTGGTAGCCGTCAAAATTGTCTCAGACAGCATCCTAAAAGGCGCTGGAATAATGAAATACTACATGATTTCCACCTTCTCAGACCTCATCTTGCGTGTAGGCCTTGCCTACCTTCTCTCTAGCACAGCACTTCAGGTCACTGGAATCTGGCTCAGCTGGCCAATTGGCTGGACTGTAGGAACAGCGCTTTCCCTAATCTTCTACAAAAACAAAGCTCAAACACTATAAGTCTCCCAATAATTTCTTCAAAACTCTCCCAATTTTAACAACAAAACGTAATAATAAAGCCATGAAGAAAATAATCACCCTAGTTTTAACCCTGTTTCTAACCTTATCTCTTTTTGCCTCTGCACCAACAGGTAGCTTCTTTATTGGAGCTGGAGTTGGAGCAACCGTTAACAACATAATAGCGGGAGATACTTACCTGGTATACGAATACTCCAGCAGACCAGGCTTAAGAGTTTCAGTACCTGTCAGTTACCAGATAGCCAATAATTTTGCCCTTGAAAGCGGAATTTCCATCTCCTCCAAGAATTATCACTTAGATAGATACTTCAAGCAGCAGATGATAGATTTAAACATAGAAAATAACTTTGTCTCTGTTCCCTTAATCGTAAACTGCTACCTTCCCTGCGATGAAAGTTTTTCTTTCCATCTTAGTTTTGGAACCTACGTAGGCTGGTGGTATAAAGGCAATAGCAACGGGAAGGTCGTAGACTTCAACCAAAAGCCACAAGAAGTCAACGAAGCCACCAACCTAGAGCTCAAGAACAGATTAGAATACGGAATTCTAGCAAGTCTTGGCTTTACCATGGACCTACCCAACCTAAGACTCATTATAGAAGTAGAACATGAACAAGACTTGTCTAACATGAACAAGCAACAAGAAGTGGGAGAGTACCAAATTTACAACGCTACCCAACTTTTCACCGTAGCTCTACTTTGGAGGGTAAAATAATGAAATCCAGCCTAAAATTCACACTTATTCTATTCCTACTTGCACTTCTGCTTCTTCCCTCTTGCTCAGACAATCCTAAAGAAGCTCTAACTGCAAAGCTTACAAAAACAACAAACATAACAGATCCTGCAAAGCTCAAAGGCAACGACTGGCCTTCCCTCTTTGAAGAATTTTGGACAGTAATGAATGAAGATTACATACATTTCACTTTTGAAGACACAAACTGGGATGCCGTTTACAAAAACTATATAGATAAATTCAAAGCGCTGGACTACAGCAAACCAGAAGACTCCTTCAAAGCCTTCAGGCTCTTTAATGAGATTGTTTGGAAACTATCGGACTACCATTATCATTTAACTGTGTCTGACAACTTTGGCTATACCTTAGATGCCCGGCCAGCGGTACTACAAAAATGGGCAGCAACCGGTGGCGATATCATGGATTTCCCAAACATCTACACGGAAGAAAGAACTGAAGATGAGGATGGAAAAATCACAAGCACCAAAACCTATTACACTGTAAACAATGGCCCAGATGAGGCCTATACCAGCAAAGATTGCTTAGTTAAGTGGAATCAGGCTATTGATGGGTACTCGGAAGTAGCTAAACTTCAGGAAAATGGAGCCTTCCACAATCTCGCTAGCACCAGCTCAGAAACCTTCATTGAAGAAACCTACGGAGAGATAACAAAAGTAATAAAAGACGGGAACTTCCACTGGAACAGCTACATTGTGGATGAATTTGGCATGGACGGCACTTCCTGGTGTACCGGCGTGACAAATAACGGAGTCCTTTACATCTATTTTTCGCAGTTTGTAAAACCATATCTTATCTACTTTTGCAAATATATGGCCATAGCCAATGACTCAAAAGCAACAGAAGAAGAAAAGGAACAGGCAAAGGAAAATGTCAGAACTTCAACTATTATAGCCTACAACAACCTCGATGCTACACACAAAGCTCAAATTGATATTGTTATCAACCTCTTTAAGAATCTCAACAGCGCCGTAGCAAACAACTATGTGACCCTCAAAGACGGTACAAAAGTTCCAATCAACGGCATAGTCCTTGACTTAAGGTGTAACGGAGGTGGAGTAGCGGAATTCATGCAACTCTTTATGAGTGCCTTCTTTGCTTCCGACAAAAACCTAGGCTACTGCACGTACAAAATGGGCTTTTCTCGCTACGATATCACCCCGTGGACAGACTTCAACCTGAACTACTACAATGCAAAACTCAAAGAAGATTACCAAGGTCGCCTTGCAGTTATCACCAACGGACGCTCCATCTCCTGCTCAGAACTCACAACAATAGCCTCCACGCTACTGCCAAACTCCAAACGCTTTGGCTCCACCACGTACGGCGGCACCTGCGCCCTTTTGCCCAGAGGCGAATACCACTCTGGCATCTACGAAAACGACTTCACCAAGCTAGCCGTCCGCACCACCACCTTCCGCTACAAAGCCTACGACCAAACCAACTACGAGAGCCACGGCATACAACCCGATATCCCCGTCCCGCTCAACAATGAGCAGGACGATAGATTTATTGCCGCAGTCACTTGGGCTGCCACTGGAGAACTTCTCTGATATACAATATAGAAAAAAGGACCGGGGCATTTCTACTTCCGGTCCTAGGTTTCTAATAATTAGTATTCATCAGAAGGAATACTTAACTCCAAAACTTGCAGCAATATCAAATCTGCGGATAGTTGAGAACTGAACGCTAAGCTCACCAAAGGCTGTGTGGTTGTCCAGGATTTGATAGTCATAACCTGCACCAAGCTCAACAACAAAACCTGGCCTCTTTGCCATGAAGGTGTAATCTACACCAAGGGACAACAAAGCATAGACATTTGATTTTTCGTCAAGGTTCAAGAAGGTATACCTTCCAAGAGCATTGATCTGAGCATAGCCAAACTTGAAGTTGTAAACCACCTTTCCTCCTACGGCTAGCTTTTCATTGATATTGTATTCATATCTTGCACCCAAAGCCCAGTTGAAACCCTTTGCGCTTATTCCAAAACCAGCAAGGTTTACGCTTGGATTTAAGATAACAGAAACAGAATTCTTCTTTATGTCCTTAAGCTCACTTAAAGCAACCATTTCAGTAATTGGCTCAATCGCTGGAATCTCTTCCACAACTGGCTGTGCAGCTGGCTCAGAGACCAGCTCTGTAGCAGGTTTTTCTTCTACCGGTTGTTCAACAACTTGAGCTGTGACCTCTTCAACTACAGGTTCTTCTGCCTTTGGAGCATAAGAAGCAATTACTGCCTCAACATAACCAGGAAGTACCTGCATTACACTACTCTCTGCAAGTGCAAGTTCTTCTGTTCCCCACTCTACAGGATAGTAAAGCGTAAGAATACCATCTTCAACAGAATAATAAACAGCACTTAAATCATAAACTGAGCTATAAGCCTCAAAGGCTGCAAGTGCTGCAGTAGCAATGTCTGCTTCAGAAATGTATTCAGCAGGATATGTAATTGTAGCCTTGCCCTTATCAGCAACAACTGTTATGTCACCTTCCGTAAAGAGAGTATACTTCTTCTCTACTGGAACATAACTTACTACAACTTCAGCTTCTGGCTTTGCTTCTACTTCAAGCCTTACAGGCTCTTCAATAACAAGTTCAACAGTAGTTTC
>CAVCYP010000042.1:0-14314 GCA_963606545.1 Sphaerochaetaceae bacterium | reverse complement strand
GCCAGCCAACGCAAAGCTAGCCCAAAAGCTAGCCTAAAAGTTGGCCCAAAGGCTAGCCTAGCGCAAACTCGCCAGATTCAACCATTGACCGGTAACTATCTTCACTAAAGACAATGTGATCGAGCACTTCTATTCCTAGGAGTGCTCCTGCTTTTCTTATGCGCAAAGTGGTGGCAATATCGTCATCACTGGGCTCCAAATTGCCACTTGGATGGTTATGCGCCAGCACCACCGCCGTGGCCCGCTCCTTAAGTGGCTCTGCAAAAATCTCCCTAGGATGCACCAGCGTCTTGTTCACTAGTCCAATGGAAACCACGTTTATTCCCATAAGCTCGTGCGCCCCGTTTAGCACTACACACAAAAAATGCTCCTGTTGCCGCGAGCCATAATGCCGTATGCACTCAAAAATAGAATACGGATCATTCAGCGTTTTGCGCCTTGTGTACGTCATACGCCGCCCAAACTCCAGACACGCGCAGATAGTGGCAGCCTTAGCCGGCCCCAGCCCCACAATGCCCTCCAGATCCTTTGGCGTCACCCCTTTCTTCCCCTTTAAGTCGATGACTTCCAAAATCTCCAGGGCTAAATCTTGCACTGGCCTGTTTTTACCTCCAGATCCTAAAAGGATGCATAGTAGTTCCAAGTCGCTAATGCCCAAAGGGCCTCGCTCCTGCATTCGCTCGCGAGGGCGCATGTTCTTAGGCATGTCCTTAATAGATTTGAATTCAATTGGTTTAAAGGTGTATCTCATGTTAAAGGCTCCTTTTTTTGTCTCTATTAAGTAATACAAAAAAATGAACCATTTTGTTCTAGATTTGTGGAATTTTCTTTAGGTCCAGCGGGAATCGAACCCGCATTTCATCCTCCGGAGGGATGCGCCTTATCCATTGGGCTATGGACCCACGTATGAGCAACAACATAATCTTAAAACTTTGCTGTACTTTTGTTCAAGTTAGGGAGTATAATGTCAGATAATGCTTAAACAGTTGTTTATTAAGGATTTTAAGAATACAGAGGCCTCAGAGGTGCGCGAGCGTTACGCAAATGTTGCAGGCGCATTTGGTATTGTGTCAAATCTTGGCATTGGTGTTGCAAAAATGGTTGTGGGAATGGCCTCTCACAGCGTTAGTATTATTGCGGATGCAACAAATAGCCTCTCTGACTGTGCCACCAGCATTTTAACCATAGTGGGTTTTAAGATGGCCAGCAAGAAACCGGACCAGGAGCATCCGTATGGGCATGCACGATATGAATATGTTGCAGGTTTTGTTATTGCGCTTTTTATGCTGGTCATGGGATGCGTTTTTGCAAAAGAATCGGTTTGTAAGATTATTTGGCCAGAGGAGCTGGCTATAAGTAGCCTGACGTACGTGATGCTTGCCGTGGCGGTGGTGGTGAAGGTGCTGCAGATGGTGGTGTATACCGATTTTGCGCGCGCTATTGATTCCAAGACGCTGGGGGCTAACGCAGAGGACACGCGAAACGATATTATTTCGTCTTCCGCTATCTTGGTGGCTATGGCTATCATGGGCGTTTTCAAGGTGAATGTGGATGGCTATCTTGGTCTGGCGGTGTCTATTTTTGTCATAATTAGTAGCCTGCAGACGCTGAAGGAGGAGCTGGAGCCCATCATTGGGATTAAGCCTACGCCACAGAGAGTAAAGGAGATAACGGATGCGCTTATGGCCTATGACGTGGTTATTGGAATTCACGATTTGGCTATTCACAACTACGGGGTGCATAACGATTTTGTCACGGTTCACGTGGAGGTGGACGCTTCTATGAGTATGCTGGAGGCGCACGATAAGATAGATAATATTGAACGTGACTTCAGAGATAAGAAGGGAATTTTGCTTACAATTCACATGGATCCGGTAATCCTTGGTGATCCTAAATTGGACGCAATGAAGGCCCAGATTGAGACTTTACTGCAAAAACTTGACCCCACACTGCATTTTCACGACATCAGAATGGTGGATGGGCCTTCTCATACTAACGTGGTGCTGGACTGTGAGGTGCCTCAAGAAAAGAACTATACAAGGGAGTTTTTATCTAGCTATTTGCGGGCAAATGTTAAGTGGAATTCTAAGCTTTATTTCATCATTGAAATAGACCGGCCACTATGCTAAAGCTCTGAAGTTTACAGTCAAAGTTTACAGTTGAAGTTTAGGGCTTTTTTCACAATAATATGAAGAGATAGGAGACATAGTATGAAACCTTCTTTATTGGTACTGGCAGCTGGTTTAGGATCTAGGTATGGTGGGATTAAGCAAATTGATCCAGTTGGTGCCCATAACGAGACCTTGTTGGACTACAGCGTATTTGACGCTCAGAGAAGTGGTTATGGCAAAGTTGTCTTTATCATTAGACCGGATATTGAAAAAGATTTCAGAGAGAGACTCTTTGATAGAATTGCAAGAAACATGGATGCAGAGTATGTGTTCCAGACAAGAGAAAGTCTTTTGACAGAAGAACAGATTAAGCTTTCTTCTGAAAGAGCCAAGCCTTGGGGAACTGTTCATGCTGTTTTGTGTGCAAAAGACGTCATGAAAACTCCGTTTACTGTCATCAATGCTGATGATTATTACGGAAGAGAAGCCTATGGAATCCTTGGTAACTACCTTTCAGGGCTTGAGAATGACAGCACAGAACACGCAATGGTTGGCTATCTCTTAAAGAACACAATGAGCCCAATGGGAAGCGTTTCTAGAGGTGTCTGCCAGGTCAAAGATGGCTTTTTGCAGACCATGAGAGAGAACACCAAAATTGAGTATGAAGGGGATAAGATTGTTTCTCATCTTCCAGAAGGAGATGTTTACCTTACTGGGGAAGAATGGGTCTCAATGAACTTCTTTGGCTTTACACCAAAGGTGTTTGAGTATATGTCTGAATATTTTGACAGGTTCATGAAAGAAAATGTTTCTCAACCTAAGACTGAGGTGCTGCTTCCAAACTGTGCTGGTGAAATTGTCAGTAAGGGGGTTGGTTCTCTTAGAGTATTCTCCACTACTGAAAAGTGGTTTGGAATGACCTATAAAGAGGACCGAGAGACGGTAAAACAGAATCTGGCTCTTAAGACAAGTCAGGGCTTCTATCCAGAAAATCTCTGGCAGAAATAAGGTAAAGAAATAAGGTAAAGAAATAAGGATATAGGAATGAAAAGGCTGATAGCGGTTTGTGTCTTGCTTTGTTGTGTTCTCTGTGGAGTTTTTGCTCTTGAGGCTTCAGTTACTTGGAACTGGTACAGAAATGACAGAGCCGTCAAATACTATCGTTATCAGCTGGACGGCGAAGCTGAAGACGGCTGGACCGTGGTAGGCAGTAATGTATATGAGATTTCTCTAGACGTAGACGTTTCAGAGGTTCACGTACTTTATCTTCAGCAATCCTACGACGGAATTCATTGGAGTGAAAGCAGTTGCACTGAATCTGAAATCTATGAAGACTCGGGCTACGTGGAAGAAGATGATTTCTTCTGGGACGAGATTGAAGACTTCCCAGAGGAAGAGCCAGAAGAAGTTGAAGAAGTTGTAGTAGTAGAAGAAGTCCCAGTTGAAGCGCCTGTAGCTGAAAAAAAGGTCAAAACCTCTAAATCTTTCATCAACTTAGCCATAAGCTACAGAAACTCTATTCCTAACGATGAAGTTGAGAAAAACCTAGGCTTTGTTTTCTCCTACAGCCACCTTTTCCCCTACCAAGGTAACGCCTTTACCTCTGGCCTGCGCATAGAAAACTCCTACTACTCCACACGCCTTATCTTCAACGGCCTAGACAAAACCGATTATTTCATAACTGCCAGCATTATGGGCATCATGAGCTTTTCCCCATCAAAGGGAGACTTTAGCATTGGGTTTGGCCCGGAAATCCAGCTTCAGTTTGGAACGGTGGAGCCTACAATTTATTATGGCTTGAATTCTGTACTAGCGGTTCGTTTTACTCTTACAGACAAACTAAGCCTAGGCCTTTCCACTTCTGACCATTTCTATTTCTATCCAGAGAAAGTAAATATTTACGACTTTAGAGCTGGTATTTCAGTGAATGTCTAGGCTTTAAATTAAGGCTTAAAGAGCTAATTTGTAAATCTTAACAATATCCTCATGATAAAGCTTCATTAGTCCGCCTGCTGCGGTTCTTCCACCGGTGAGCATTCGGGTGGCCATTTCTTCAAAATCTTTATCATCAAGGTTAAGTTCACTGAGTCTTGTTGGAAGTCCAAGGCCTTTGAACCAAGCTTCAAGTTTAGCAATACCATCTTGAACAAGAGCTTCTGTGTCTGTAAGAGGGATGTTGCTTCCCATGACTTTGCTTGCAAATTGTGCAAAACGCATAGGATTTGCCTTGTTTACGTACTTCATCCATGCGGGAGTCATGATTGCAAGTCCTGCACCATGGGCTATGTCATATTGACCAGAAAGTTCATGTTCCAGCCAGTGGCTGGCCCAGTCCTGTTCACGGCCACAGCCAAAAAGATTGTTGTGGGCCATGGTTGCAGCAAACATTAACTGTTCTCTGTAGGCATAGTTCTGAGGATCTTTGATGGCCAAAGGACCGTACTGGAGAATGATCTTCATAGTGGCTTCTATAAGAGAATCGGTTATAGCTACATCCGGGGTGTTGGAGAAGTATCGTTCCATAAGGTGGCTGAGCATATCAGCTGCCCCGCAGGCCGTCTGGAAGGCTGGCAGGGAGAAGCAAACTTGTGGGTCCATGATGGCAAAGGTGGGGTAGTTGTTCTCGCTGTTGGTGCCGCGTTTGTTGTTGGTTTGGGTGTTGGTGATGACGCAGGAGTTGGACATTTCTGAGCCAGCTGCGGGGATGGTTAGCACTACACCTAAGGTGATGCCTTTTGGAATGGGGGCGCCTTTGACCATAAAATAATCATCCCAAATGTCTTTGTCTTCAGGAATTACGCTTCCAAAAGAGATGGCTTTACAGCTATCTATTACAGAGCCGCCACCTACTGCAAGAAGGAAGTCGATTTTCTTGGTTTTAACCACTTCAAGACCTTTGCGAACCAAATCTAGGTGTGGGTTTGGTTTTACGCCTGAAAGTTCCGTGTAGGTTATATTTTCTGCCTTAAGGCTGGCTGTTACTTTGTCATAGATTCCGTTCTTTTTGATGGAACCGCCACCATAGACCATAAGGACGTTTGTTCCGCCTGCTGCTTTGATTTGCTCTGCGACTTTGGCTATGGAATCCTTGCCAAAAACAATTCTAGTTGGGCATCTGTAAGAAAAGCTATTCATTCTGCACTCCTTATAGTTCACTTTATCCCATTTTTATCTTAAAATCACCACATATTCATCAATACTTGGAGGTCTTTATGGCTGATACAGAAAAGAAAGGTTTCTTTGCAGAATTTAAGACTTTTATTTCACGTGGAAGCGTTGTTGACATGGCTGTTGGTATCATTGTTGGTGGTATGTTCACCACTATTGTCCAGTCCTTTGTCTCAGACATTCTCAACCCAATCCTTGGCATCCTCATTGGCGACATGGATTTCTCAGAGCTTAGAATTGTCCTGAAAGCTGCAACCGACACCACCGCTGAAGTTGCAATCCGCTACGGTTCTCTGCTTCAGAACATCATCCAGTTCTTGCTCACCGCACTTGTTCTCTTCACAATTGTGCGCGCTATGAACAAGCTCAAAGCCGATGCTGAGAAAAGAGCAAAGGAAATTGCTGAAAAAGCTGAAAAGTGACTCAGCACTTTGAATTAAAAAAAAAGGCTATGCCGCATGCTAACTAGAATAGCCTCAGCATAGCCTTTTTTGGGTTTTAATTTAGTTAATTTTTTCTGACAACCTTTCTAATAAGTGTTGTCTTTTTGGTAGGTTCAATGTATTGAGCCTGCTCAGTTCTGTGCTTAATTAAATAGCAACGGTGAATCTTGCTGTTGCGCTTAAAATCATCGCCAATTGTGCTTTCAGTGATGTCTTCAACAATAAAGTCTTCATAGATTTCACCAAACATCTTGAAGCGAGTGTAGTTGGTGGAGAAAATCAGCGTTCCATTGTTTGTAAGATGTTTCATACAGGAACGGATTAAGTAGCCATGGTCGCGCTGAACATCAAAGCTTCCACGTCCCTTGCTGTTGGAGAAGGTTGGTGGATCACAGAAGATAACATCAAAGACGTCTCTGTTTTCTCTGAGGAAGGCAAGACAATCATCTCTGTAGAAGAAATGGTTCATTGTGTTAAAGCCATTTGCCTGCATGTTCTTCATTGCCCAGTCAAGATAATTTGCGTTGGTATCAACACTTACTGTTGAAAGAGCTCCACCGGCTGCTGCATGGACAGTGGCTGTTGCTGTGTAGCAGAAAAGATTGAGGAATCTCTTGTCTTTACACATGTCCTGAATCATCTTTCTAACTGGTCTATGGTCCAAGAAGATTCCTGTATCCAAATAGTCTTCAAAGTTTACAAAGAACTTATGGCCGTTTTCGTTGGCAATCATGAAGTGGGAGTTGCTACTCTTTTTGTTGTACTGATTTGCTCCACGCTGAATTTCTCTGCGTTTTACGTGAATGTCATCATAGTCAATGCCTGTGACTCTTTCAGTTGCAAGAATCAGCTCTTCCAATCTTCTTTCTGCATCTTCTGGGTTGATGGAAGCTGGAGCAGCATACTCCTGAAGGCTAATCCACTTACCTTCATAAAAGTCAATTGCTGCGCTGTATTCTGGCATGTCTGCATCATACAGTCTGTAGCAGGTAACGCCCTGTTCCTTCATTGCCTGACCAATTGAAGCAAGGTTCTTTTTGAGCCTGTTGGCTGCCATTTGAGCTCCAGGGGAAAGAGGCTGTGAAAGACGCTGTTGCTTTCTTTCAATGGCCTTTTCCATCATGCGCTGACGCTCTTCTTCACTAAAGACGTAGTAGTGAGCAGCTTGGCATTCAATACCTCCATTTATGAAGGTGTTGGTTCTGTTTGGTTTGAGGTCAATATAGCCTAAAAGCTCTTTGTTGCCACATAAAATTGCTATATGCCAGCCTGAGAAGACATCATTCATGATGTGACCCATGCTGGTGTAAAGTTTTCTGATGGCAGCTGATCCGCTGTCAAGACGCACTCCATAAGGAGGATCTGTGACTATATAACCCAGCTCTGAAGGCAAGTCTTCTTTGGTAACTTTGGTAAAATCTTTGACGTCAAAGTCTACAATCTCGCCAAGGTTTGCTTCATAGGAGTTGTCCAGAGAAATTTCAATTGCTCTTCTGTCAATATCCCAACCTAGGATGGTGCACTTGCATTCTCTTTGTGCTTCTTTTGCCTCTTGTACTACTTTTTCCCAGATTTCTTGGTTGTGAATTGGTAGCTTGAGGAAAGCAAAGGAATCGGTCTTAAGGAGACCGGGTGCGGTGTTGGTGGCCATGAGTGCAGCTTCAATGCAGATGGTACCGCTGCCACAGAAGGGATCTAGTAGGGTTGGTGGTGCTACTTCTGGGTCTGTGAGGGAGGCCTGAAGGCGCTTGTACCAGTCACTGCGGTAGAGTAGGGAGGCGGCCATGAATTCGCTCATGACGGCTTCTGTTTGGGCGGTGCGGTAGCCACGGTGGGAGAGGTTGCGGCCGGCAAAGTCTACGTACCAGCTGACAAGGCTACGGTTGACGTGCATGTGAAAGACTATGTCTGGGTTGTCTCGGTCTACTGAGGGGCGCTCTCCGTCATAGACTTCACGGCAGCGTTCTACTATTGCATCTTTGAGGCGTAGGGAGGCAAAGTGGCTATTGCGAATCCATCGGCAGTCTGTGACGGTTTCTGTGATGGCAAAGGTTTTGCTGGGAGAAATCCAGTTTTCCCAAGGAAGGTTTTTGGAGTGCTCGTACAGGTCATCTGTGGACTCTAGCTTGTCGTAGCGGTGGACAAGAACTAAGAGCCTTGTGGAACTTCTGGTCCACATTGCAAATTTATAGGCCGTTTGGAGGTCTGCTGAGAATTCTACGCCACCAGAGCTAGTATTTATGTCTGTGGCGCCGGCTTCTAGGACTTCTCGTTCAACTAGGTCGTTCTGGTTGGCTGAGGCGGATGCAAAAAATATCATATATTTCTCCTTGGTTTGTGTTTACAGGGTTGAGTCAAACAGTTTTTTGACTTCTTCTTGGTCAAAACTGTAGGTGGTTCCGCAGTTGAAGCATTGAAGTTCAAGTGGGAAATTGCCGGCTTTGAGGATTTCCTTCTTCTCTTGTAATGGAAGGCGAGCAAGGAAGGTTCCAAAGTTCTGTCTATTGCAGGGGCAAGAGAAACCAATTGGCTCAGAGGCTAGATTTTCAACTCCGTAGTCTGCAAAGACTTCTGAACAATATTCTGCTACGGTCTTGCCTTCACTTAAAGCTTTTGCCAAGGATGGTAGGCTCTGGCTTTTAGCCTGAAGTTCCTCCAAAACAATGTCCTTACAGCCCGGCATGGCCTGCAAAAATAGACCACCGGCCCCCAAAACACGCCCTTGTTTGTCAAAATGAATACCAAGGGAGAACATTGTTGGGGTTTGCTCACTTTCATTGTAGTACAGGGCCAAGTCTTTGGCTAAGTCACCATATTGCAACATGGTTTGACCGGTGAAAGGGGTCTTTGAACCTTCTAGAAGTTTGGTGACGCTTATGAAGCCTGGACCATAAAGCATGGAAAGGTCTGAGCTTTCAAGTGGTTTGTCTAGGTGTATTGGATTGTTCTTAAGATAGCCTCTAACGGCTCCGCAAGCCCAAGATTCAACGTATATACCGCCAATTGGGCCACCGCAATCCACGGAAAGCTGAATTCTGTCGTTGCCCTTTACGGACGATGCCATTAGTCCTGCTGCAATATATGCCTGTCCCAGAACCAAAGTCTCTAGAATACCTAGATTGTGGTTTGCGCGCATCTGGTTCACCATAGTGGTTCCGCCTAAGCCTGTAAGACGGATCTGGCCATCAGCGAGCAACATTACCTGCCTGCCATCTTCAGCTATCTTGCTCAGGTGTTCTGCAAGAAGCTGGTCTTCAATTTGTTTTTTAATCATTATGCCTAAAGATTAGTAGAACAGGCCCATTTATTCAAGGCGTTGAGAAAGGCAAACATGTGTAATTAATGTGTAATTGCTGGGGGACTTTCTACCAAATATAATTTATACTTGCTATACTAGGCTTTGAGGGGTCAATGAAGAACAAGACTTTAGAGAAAACACAGCAAACTATTAAACGCAAATGGAAGATTATTGAGGGCAAAGAACTTCCTCTTGTTATCATTGGTCTTGCCATTGGCTACATACTGCTCTTGTCCTTTGTCTTTGTTATTTATAATAGCTTTCAAGAAAAACTAACCCTTGAGATGAAGTTTGAATCTGAAAGTTCCTTCAATTCTATTTACATTGCACTTTCTGACAGCACCAGCAAGGCGCTGTCAGTAATGGAAGATGAAGGGGTTTCTGCCATTGGTATTTATTCTTCAAGTGGACAAGTCTATACAAGGCTTGGAGATGCTCCTGTTACAATTCCTCTTACCAAACTTGCCAAGACTAGACAGAAAGGCCAGGATTCTACTTTGGGCATCTATCTTTATGATGATGAAACCAAGGAAATTGAGTACTTTAGGCTTTCTAGATTAAATGTTGCTCTTGAGACGGGAAGCTTTAGTATAACTCAAGGCAATAGTTCAAAGTCCGTTTTTGATTTCCCAGAAATTATTTATGTGCGGTTTGACGGCAGTTCTTACTATGCCAGTCTGAGAAATATGCGCTTTTTAACTTTGATTGGCCTTGTTGCTTTGACTGCAACCTTCCTGCTGGTTCTGAATATGTATCTTTCTAACCGTAGGTACAGAATGGAGCTTCAGAAGAACCAAGGACTTGCAAAGCTTGGTGCAGCCGCCAGAACTTTGACGCATGAGATAAAAAATCCTCTTAGCGCAATGACAATTCAAAGTGCTCTTCTAAAAAAGCTACTACCTGAAGAATATCATGAGGATTTGAGGGTAATGGACAGTGAAATTCAAAGACTTACAAATTTGACCAATAGGGTAAGTGAATTTCTTAAAAACCCCCTTGGAAATCCGGTTGATATTGAGCTGATAAGCTACATTTCTAACATTGCTTGCCTGTTTGCTATGCCAATTGAAGTTGATTCTGGTCAGCTTGAAAAAGTCTACGTTAATTTTGATGCAGATAGAGCAAGGTCTGTTTTTGAAAACCTCATCAAGAATGCTACGGAAAGTACAACAGGCCAGGACCCACAAGTATCGGTTGAAATACGGAGGGGGCGTAAAGATTCGGTTGTCGTGAAGGTCCTAGACCGGGGTGATGGTCTTGTTAAAGATTCAAAAGATAAAATATTTGATCCGTTCTACACTACCAAGATAAATGGTTCTGGAATTGGCCTATCAATTTCTAGAGAGTTTGTGACTGCTGCTGGTGGAACTTTAAGGTTGTATGATAGAGATGGAGGCGGAACTGTTGCTGAAGTTGTGCTTCCTTGCTCAAAGGAGGCTACGACTAAATGAAGATTTTAATTGTCGATGATGAAACTAATATTCGTGATTTGATGGTCCGTTACCTCAAAACTGAAGCTATTGATGGCAAAGGTGCAGAAAATGCTTTTTCTGCGCAAAGGCTTTTGAGAGAAGAGCCTTTTGATGGGTGTTTGATAGATTTAAGAATGCCTGGTATGGATGGGCTTGAGCTTATCAAATGGATTAGACAGGAAGGCTTTAGAATGCCCATTATCATGGTCAGCGCTCATGGGGAAATTACAGATGCAGTTGAGGCTTTAAAGCATGGGGCTCAGGACTACATTGTTAAGCCTTTCAATCCTGAAGAAGTTGCAATAAAACTGAAGCAATTAGTTGAGGCTCAGAATTTTAGAAATATTCAGGAGACTGAAGAAAGAATGCCCCAAGATCATGCTTTCATAGGAGAAAGTGTGCAGATAAAGCGGATTAAGGACATGATTGCTAGAATTGCTCTGACCAACTCCAGTGTACTTGTTACCGGTGAAAGTGGTACAGGAAAGGAAGTAATTGCCAGAACCATTCACCAACAAAGTCCTCTTTCTGAAGGTCCTTTTGTTGCTATAAATATTGGAGGCGTTCCTGAAAATCTCCTTGAAAGTGAACTCTTTGGTTATGAAAAAGGAGCCTTCACAGGGGCTGTTGCTAGAAAGACTGGTATGTTTGAACTTGCATCTGGCGGTACTCTCTTTTTGGATGAAATTGGTGAAATGCCCCACGCTTTGCAGGTGAAGATTCTTAGAGTTTTGCAAGAACGCACCATCACTAGACTTGGCGGAACTCAGCCAATTCCTATTAACGCAAGAATTGTCTGTGCTACTAACAGAAATCTTGAGGACATGGTTAGAGAAGGTTCTTTCAGAGAAGATCTTTTTTACAGACTGAATGTTGTTAGAATTCATGTTCCACCCCTTAGAGAACGGGCTGAGGATATTCCACTTCTTACTGCCTGGATTCTTAAAAAGCTGAATGTTCGCATGGGAAGACAGCTGACAGGTCTTACTCCAGAGGCTATGGAAATGCTCAAAAATTACAGGTTTCATGGTAATATCCGAGAGCTGGAAAATATTCTTGAAAGGGCTGCAATCTTTACTGATGGTAACATTATTGGGGAAAATGATTTGGAGCTTAGGCCAAATGAGCTGGAGCCTGCTAATGCAAAAATAATAGCCCAAAATGAGGATGATAGTGCAAAATCTTTGAGGGATGTTGAGAAACAGGCTATTGAAAGGGCTCTCAGACGTTGGGAAGGTAATAGGACAAAAGCGGCTGAAGAGCTGGGAATTACAAGAAGGACTCTAATCAATAAGATTGCGGAGTTTGAGCTGGATATTTAGTAGATATCGGGTTAGAAGATATGGAGGATTATATGAATTGCAAAGAAGAAAAGAGATGGGATTTGACGCCTATTTATCCTAGTGTTGATTCCAAGGAATTTGATGATGACTTGGCTAAGCTAAAGAGCTTACTTGCCGTTTTTAAGGCTGAGATTGAGCAGAATAAGGCTACTTTGGCAGATTTGGTTGACAAGTATAATGAGATGGGGGAGCTTAGTACCACGCTTTCTTCTTATGCGTACTGCCAGGTATCGGTAAATACGACGGATAAGGCGGCGGTTAATGCGTTAAATAAGGTTGAGGCGCTGTCTATGGATTTGGCGGTCTGCAATACGCTGTTTACAACTTATGTTGCAGAGCATGCTCAGGAAGTTGAAGAATATTGTGCCAAGAATCCAGATTACACCTATGTGTTACATGAGATTGCAGAGGATGCAAAACATCTTATGTCAAAAGAGATGGAGGAGCTGGCTGCAGATCTTTCCCGCAGTGGTGCAGATAGCTATTCCAGATTGCAGGAGGCTGTTTCGTCTTCAGCTTGTGCTGAGTTGGACGGCAAGAAGCTTACTGTAATTCAGCTTAGGGCGCTTGCAACCAGTGCAGACCGCGAGACCAGACGTAAAGCCTATGAGGCGGAGCTTAAGGTTTGGAAGGAGCACGAGATTGCTTTCTGCTATGCGCTAAACGGCATTAAGGGGACATGTCTTTCGCTTGAAGCTCGCAGAAAGTGGAATAGTCCAATTGAGCGTTCTATGCATGGTGCGCGCATAAATCAGAAGATTTTGGAGGCCCTTATTGGCACGCTTGAGAAGAATTTGCCAATGTTCCGCGCCTACATGAAGACTAAGGCCAAGCTTTTAGGTCTAGATAAGATGGCGTTTTACGATTTGTTCGCTCCTGTTGGTAAGGCAAATATGGTTTACACGCTGGACCAGGCGCACGAATTTGTAGCCAAGCAGTATGGCCTTTTCAATCCTGAGATGGGCAAGTTCGCTGACCACGCTTTCAACGCAAACTGGATTGACCCGCTTCCACGTGCAGGCAAAACGGGCGGTGCCTACGATATCTACATGCCAAAAATTAAAGAAAGCCGAGTTTTTGCAAACTTTGACGGCACCTACGACGGCGTCTCCACGTTTGCTCACGAGCTAGGACACGCCTGGCACGACCACATCATTAGCACCAAACCATCCCTTTTGGGCGGCTATCCAATGACGCTTGCCGAGACGGCTTCAATTTTCAGTGAGTTCATAGTCTTCAAGGGCGCCGTGGAGCAGGCTACTGCGGAAGAGAAAGTGGCAATCATTGAGCAGTTTGTCCAAAGCGCCTGCCAAGTTTGCGTGGATATCCTTTGCCGCTTCTACTTTGAACGCGAGCTCTTTGAGCGCAGAAAAGACGGCGAGCTCATGCCAGACGAGATGTGCGCAATCATGCTGGACTGCCAGAAAAAGACTTATGGCGATGGTCTTGACGAGAACTTCCTGCATCCATATATGTGGGCGGTTAAGGGTCACTATTACAGTGCAGGCTTCTCTTTCTATAATTATCCGTATGCCTTTGGACAGCTCTTTGCTCTTGGGCTTTTCCATAGAAGTGAGAGCAGCGGTTCTTCAGATGGCCGTCCGTTCTATGAAAAGTACAATGAGCTTCTTTCTTTGACAGGTCAGCTTCCTGCAAAAGACGTTGCAGCCACTGCCGGCATTGACCTTGAAGATCCTGCTTTCTGGCAGGAAGGCATGGACATCATTGCCTCCTATGCAAAGCAGCTGGAAGAGTTGGCAAAGTGATTATAACTGCGGAAAATTTTGTTCAAGGTGGCCGCACAATGGGCCATCTTGAAGATGGTAGAATAGTATTCATTAATGGCCTATTTCCAGGAGAAGAGGCTGAAATTAAGATAATTGATGAGAAAAGAGGCTATTGTTCAGCTGTCCCCATCAATATTATCAAGCGCAGTTCTTCTCGCCGACCATCTCCCTGTAAGTATAGTTCTCAATGTGGAGGATGTCCTTGGATTGAACTGGAATATGAGGCTCAAGTTAAGGCAAAAGAAGAGCTTCTTCATGAGCTCTTCTCAGATATCGGGGTTGAGTTTTTACCTTCCGTTTTTGGACAGGAATTTGGCTACCGTAGCAGAGCCCGTTTTCAATATAGGATAAATGGAGGTAAAGCCTCTTTGGGTTTTTGTGCTGAAGAATCTAACGCTGCCGTTTCAATTGACAAATGTTCTGTTGCAGATTCTGCTTTAAATGCCTTTCTTGCCCATCCTCCTAAATTAAACGCCTGGGAATTAAAGAACATGGAGCTTCCTTGTATCACCACTGATACTGGCGTCCTTTATGGCCCTGGAATTTCCCATATAACAATCAATGGTCATGTTCTTCCGGTTAGCAATCAAGTTTTCTTTCAATCAAATCTAAAGCTATTGCCGGCTTTAATTGATTATGTGGTCTCTTGTGTTGATTCTTGCACAAGCTCTTGTGCTGGCTCTTCTGCTAGC
>CAVCYP010000041.1:0-14315 GCA_963606545.1 Sphaerochaetaceae bacterium | reverse complement strand
ATGATTGTCTTTATGCAACTATGACAGACCCAAATAATCATGAAAAGACACAGGTCCCAGGGTCAATTGTCTACTATAACATGCAAGGCTTTAATAAGAGCTTTTTAATCTCTTCTATAGTCATGATAATTGCGGCGTGTCTCCTTTTTGTTTTTCAAACTTCAAACCGCAGAAAATATTATATTGCAAACTATGTCACCACTGCCTTGTATTCCGTAATTACACTTTTTGTGTGTATTTGGGGACATATTCAAATTGAAGTCTTTAAAGCTCAATGGAAGGCCGTAGACTTTGAGGCCCTGGCAAAATTTGCAAAACTTTGGAAGAAACATTATACAGAATCAACCTTCTGGTTCGATATCCACTATGTTATTTTTGGACTTTGCATTGTTGTGGTTGCTCTTCTCATTTACAATGTAATTTGGAAGATTAACCTCATGAAGGCTGAGCAGAAGGAGGTGCAGGGATGACAGATCAGGCCTTGATAAAAGTCGACCGAATGCGCTACACGAAGAACAAGCTATCTTCAAACCTAGCCATAATCGCAATCCTCTTTGACGTCTTCTACTTTGTCAGCGTCTATAAGTCCGATGTCAGTAGCTACTACTACAACATTCTGGTTGGAGGTTCTGTAGTCTATAATTTAATTTTTATGTTAGCCGTGTTTTTGTCTTCTGAGGGCGTCAAAGCCTACAATAAAAAATACAGCTACGTACTCATAATTGTTGGAATATTTCAATTCGTAAGAATTTTTATAATACCGGCTAAAGCCCACGCTGCTGTGGTAACTATTGCAAAGCAAGAAAGAGTTGTAATGGAAACGGCCCAGTTTGTTCGTTGCATCATTTATCTCTGCATTTCTGGTATTTGCTGTTTGTCTTCTGCAATTGTTAACCTAATTAGGAGCAATAGGTTGGAAAAATATCTTTCAACTTTGGGAGAAGAGGTTAGGAGAGACTGATGGCACAACTGAGCTTACAACACTTAGATAAAGTTTATGACAACAATGTTCAGGCGGTCTTTGATTTCAACCTTGATGTTAAAGATGGTGAATTAATTGTTCTAGTTGGACCTTCTGGTTGTGGTAAATCAACAACCTTGAGAATGGTTGCTGGACTTGAAGATATTACAGATGGCCATCTCTTGCTGGATGGAAAAGATATTACCAGAGCTCCTGCAAAGGACCGTGACATGGCAATGGTCTTCCAAAACTATGCTTTGTACGGTCACATGACCGTTTATGAAAACATGGCTTTTTCTTTGACTTTGAGAAAAGAAAATCCAAACGTCATTCATAAAAAAGTCTTGGCGGCTGCTGAAATTCTCAATCTAACAACTCAGCTTAACAAGAAGCCTGCCCAGCTTTCTGGTGGTCAGCGCCAGCGTGTTGCAATGGGAAGAGCTATTGTTAGAACGCCAAAAGTCTTCCTGTTTGATGAGCCTCTTTCAAACTTGGATGCAAAGCTCAGAGGCTCCACAAGAAGAGAGATTCTTTTGCTGCACAAGCGACTTAAGGCTACTATGCTCTATGTTACTCATGACCAGACAGAGGCTTTGACTTTGGCAGACAGAATTGTTTGTATGTCTATGGGCCATGTTCAGCAGATTGGAACTCCGCTTGAATTGTATGACAATCCTGCAAACATCTTTGTTGCTAGCTTCATTGGTCTTCCTCCTATGAACCTGTATGACGTAAAGGTTGTAGGTTCTCATCTTGAAGGAAAGGGCTTTAAGATTGGTCTTAACGAAGAACAACAGCATACTCTTAAGGATTATGACGGCAAGGAGATTGTTCTTGGTGTGCGTCCAGAGCATGTTACCCATGGAGATGACGTGCCAGTTAAGGTTACTATGAACGAGAATTTGGGCATGAACACCTTGGTTCACGGAAATATCGGGATGGGAGAGGCCTTGTACGATAAGATTACGGGTAAGCTTAGAGGCTGGTGCAATTATAAGCCAGGTGACGAGGTGAAGGTCTCGTTTGATAAGATGCATTTCTTTGATAAGCAGACCACCATGGCTATCAAGGGGGAGAACTGATATGGTGCAGAGAAAAGGTTTTAAAGAGCATATCAGAAAGCTGGTTGTAAAGATTAAGCGCAATCCTCAAAAGATTGGCTTGGTGGCGTTTATTCTGACTTTCATTTACTATTCACTTAATCTGACTTGCATTTCAAATACAACGGCTAAGATTCAGGGACCGGGTATGGGACTTTGTGGTTTTTGTACCATGTTGTTCTCAATTTTGTCGCTTGTGTGCTATATGAACTCGTTCCCACACAGAAAAAAGCCAAATGTCGCAATGATTATTATTATGGCGGCGATGATTGGCCTTGTTATTTTCTGCGATATCAACTATAGAACTTTGATTTTCAAGGCGGTTTATAGAGAAGTTAATCCAATTCAGGTGACTAAATCGACTGCTTATATTGCAAAAGCGGCTTCAATGCTGAAGAATCACATCATTTTCTTAGTGATTTCGTCTGCTTTGACGGCGCTCATGCCGGTTTACAGCAAGCTCTTGAAGAAGATTAATACCTCAATTGATGTTGATAGCTACAGCAACATGCAGGCTATTGATATTGATGAAGAATAGTAGGTGCCGGGGTGTCCAAGAAGAAGGTTTTTCAAGAAGAACATGACTCATATGACTTAAAAACCAAGGCGGTTGAGGATTTAGTCAATGCTTCTGAGAAGAATACCCCTGAATATGGGACAGAGGAGCTAACCAAATACAAATCTAAGTCAAAGCTACACATCCCAGGGCCTATAAAAGCTCTGTTTGTGAAGTTCTGGTTTGGTGGGATGGTGTGCTACTTCTTCATGTGGGGACTTGGGCTCTACATTCCAAGTCAGCTAGATTTGTTTGTAGTAACAGCTGTTGCGCTTGGTTTTGTAACAGATATTCTTGTGAATAACATCTTTAGGTTTTACGCTGAGACAGAAGGCGCAAACGACAAATGGATGATGTTCCCCAAGAAAGGTTACAAAAGTCTTTTGTTAAATATTGTATATGCTTTTGTGCTAATGCTTTTTGTCGCAAAGGCTTACAATTTGATAAATACTGTGATTATTAGTATCACAGGAGAAACTGATACTGTTCCTTTTGGAGTTGAACCAATATCGTTTGGTTTAATCTATTTGGGATTTGATATGCTTTTCATAGGGCTGAAGAGATTTGCTACAAAGATAATCTTGGATGCAAAAAGGAAGGAGGATCTTTCATGCCGTACTTAACATTAAAGGACATAAACAAGATTTACCCTAATGGCTTTCATGCTGTTCATGATTTTAACCTAGAAATAGAGAAGGGCGAATTTATTGTATTCGTTGGCCCTTCTGGCTGTGGAAAGTCTACAACGCTACGCATGATTGCTGGTCTTGAGGAAATTAGTAAGGGTGAGTTCCTTATTGATGGAGTTCGTGCAAATGAGAAGAGCCCAAAGAATAGAGGAATTGCTATGGTCTTCCAGAGCTATGCTCTTTATCCTCAAATGACGGTTTATGACAACCTAGCTTTTGGCCTTACCTTGGAAGGGGTTGATGAAGATGTCATTGAAGAAAAAGTCCAGAATGTTGCTAAAATTCTAGGTCTTACTGATTATCTTGATAGACTTCCAAAGGCTCTTTCTGGTGGTCAGCGTCAGCGTGTTGCAGTTGGTAGAGCAATCATTAGAAAGGTTGGCATCTTCTTGATGGACGAACCTCTTTCTAACTTGGACGCCAAGCAGCGTGTAACCATGCGTTCTGAGATTACTCAGATTCACAGAAACACACAGGCCACAACCATTTATGTCACCCACGACCAGACTGAGGCTATGACAATGGCCGATAGAATTGTTGTTATGAAGGAAGGCTATATTCAGCAAGTTGGCACTCCTTACGAACTATACTTTAATCCTGTGAATGTCTTTGTTGCTGGCTTCATTGGTGAACCACCTATGAACTTTGTTAAGGCAGTGGTTCATGAAGGCCATGTGAAGATTGGCTCTAATGATGTTGATTTGTCTTTAAAACTTTCAAATGATGTCCTAGCTTCTTATGAAGCCAAGGAAATTTTCTTTGGATTCCGTCCAGAGGCTATTGTTCTAGGTGAGGCGGAAAAGGCTTATCATATTAATTGTTCTGTTGAACTGACAGAACTTTTGGGAGATAACACCAACGTTTACGTTGATATTCAAGGCAACAAATCTATACTAAAAGTTGATCCACATGACACCCCAGAGATGGACTGTGATTTGACCTTCTCCATTCCTTTGGAAAGCGTCTATCTGTTTGATGGTGAAACAGAGAAGGTTATAAAGTAATAAAAAAGGGACCTGCGGTTGCAGGTCCTTTTTTAGATAGCGTAGAGTCATCTTTTTTGTGCAATTTTGGGCCTAAAAAGATGACAAGTCATCTTTTTGTGCCCCAAAAGAGCCTTTTAGGATGACTTTGTTTTTTTAGGGTTGTTTGCCAATATAGGCAAGGATTCCACCATCCACGTAAAGAACGTGTCCATTTACAAAATCTGATGCATGAGAAGCAAGGAACAGGGCTGGGCCTTCAAGGTCTTCAGTCTCTCCCCATCTTTCTGCAGGGGTTTTTGCAACAATGAAGCTATCAAACGGATGTCTTGAACCGTCTGGTTGACGCTCCCGTAGTGGTGCGGTCTGTGGAGTTGCAATGTAGCCAGGTCCAATGCCGTTACACTGAATATTGTATTTGCCGTATTCGGAACAAATGTTGCGAGTAAGCATCTTAAGGCCGCCCTTGGCTGCTGCGTAGGCGCTGACGGTCTCGCGACCAAGTTCGCTCATCATGGAGCAGACGTTAATAATTTTTCCGCCACCTTTCTTAATCATAGCTGGAATGACTGCCTTAGAAACAATGAAAGCTGCAGTAAGGTCAATGTCCACAACCTGTCTGAATTCTTCAACCGTCATGTTAGTCATTGGAATTCTTTTGATGATTCCTGCATTGTTGACAAGAATGTCTACCGTCTGGCCAAAATCTTTTTCAATCTGGTCTCTGGTTGCAAGCACTTGAGCTTCATTAGTTACGTCACAGACATAACCTTTGACCTCCTTAATTCCAGCTTTTTTGTACTCTTCAAGAGCCTTATTAATTCCCTCCTGGTGTCTTGCGTTGAAAGCAATCTTTGCACCAGCCTTTGCATAAGCAGAAGCAATTGCAAAGCCAATGCCGTAGGTTGCACCGGTTACCCATGCAAGTTTTCCTTCAAGAGAAAAATTCTTTTCTAGATATGTCATTTTATCCTCCATACAGAAGTTATGTTACCTTTCTATCATAGCATAAATCAGTAGCTTATGGTACAATTCTGATAGTTTAAACCTAGTTTAAGGAGGATGTTATGGACATCAGATATTCAACAGGAAAAGAGCCTTTCAAAAGAATGAACACACAGGAACTCAGAGACGAGTTTTTGATTACAAATATCTTTAAAGCAGACGATGTCAGCGCAGTTTATTCCCACGTTGACCGCATAGTTACAATGGGCGCAATGCCTGTGAAGGAGAAAGTTAATCTTGAGAAAAACATTGATCCTTGGAAGAACTTTGGTGTCACCTACCTTCTTGAGAGAAGAGAACTTGGAACTATTAACGTAGGTGGACCAGGTAAAGTATATGCAGATGGCGTTGAATACAAGATGGACCATTTTGATGGCCTATATCTTTCAATGGGTACAAAAAAAGTTGAGTTTGAGTCGTTAGAGGCTACCAATCCTGCAAAGTTCTATATTGTAACAACTCCTGCTCATACCGCAAAACCCTCCAAGCACATCCCTTATGAGATTGCAATTCACAAGCACCTTGGCTCACAGGCAACCTCCAACGAGAGAACTATAAACCAGTACATTCATCCAGATGTTCTTGATACTTGTCAGCTTTCCATGGGCCTTACCCATCTTGAAGAAGGATCTGTTTGGAATACAATGCCTGTTCATACTCACGAAAGAAGAATGGAAGTTTATTTCTACTTTGATGTTCCAAAAGATAACGTGGTCTTCCATTTCATGGGCGAGCCAAACGAGACCCGTCATATTGTGATGCACAATGATGAAGCTGTTATCAATCCTTCCTGGTCAATCCACTCTGGCTGTGGCACCTCCAACTACACCTTCATTTGGGCTATGTGTGGAGAAAACAGAGCCTACGATGACCAAGACTGGATTCAGACTGAGGACCTCAGATAGTGACCATCTCTGTAAAAGAAACTGATAATCTCAATGAGGTTTTCAATGCAGGTGATTCTAGTGAGCCTTTGACCGTAGAGCTTCCTTGCTTAGGTCATTTCAAACAGAAGGTTTGCATTAAAAGAGATAATGTAATCATTGAAGGAAACGGATGTCATATTTCCTGGGATGACCATAATGGTATGGTCCCAGGTTTTGGAACTGGAGATAGTGCAACTCTAACCATTGAAGGTTCCAACGTCTCCTTTTCTGATATCACTATTGAAAACGCTTTTGATTATTGGAAGGCTCGGGCAAGGCGCGACGAGAATCCTTCAATTATGATGGGTCTACAGGCGGTTGCTGTTTTTATTACTCCTGGCTCTGATAATGTTTCTTTTAAAGATTCTATTCTTTCTGGTTGGCAGGACACGTTGTTTACGGATGGAAGTAACGGATATTTTGACGAGTGTACCATTATGGGGCATGTTGATTTTATCTTTGGTAGGTCTAATACAACATTTGAAAACTGTAATATTATCTCTCTGGGGCCGGGCTTTGTTACAGCTCCATCCACAATGGCAGACCAAGAAGAGGGTTTAATCTTTAATTGCTGCACCTTAAGTTATGAAGGCAATGTCCCTGCTGAGAGCGTTTATCTAGCTAGGCCTTGGCATCCCAGTGGAAAACCTGGCGTCTGTTCAGCTGTTAAATTTATTTCCTGCTCTTGTGCAGGTCATATAAATCCTGCTCTTTGGACCACAATGAAGGATTCAAAAGGCGTTTTACATACCCCAGAAGAAAGTAGATTTATATTTGGAGTTTAAATGATTAACAAAGATATTCAGATTGGCAATGCCATTTTAAGAACCTATGTTCTTTCTAACTATGCAGAAATTGATATAAACAGGAAAAGACCTTTTATAATAATTTGCCCAGGCGGAGCGTACATTTACTGCTCAAATAGAGAGGCAGAAGCTGTGGCTATTAGGTTTAATGCTATGGGCTACAACTGTGGAGTTCTCTTTTATACTACTAACAAGATTGTAAAGTCTGAATATAGTCCTTCAGAACAGTACAAAACGCTGTATCCAACACCCCAAATTGAGCTTGCATCAGCCATTAAGTATGTACGTTCGCACAATGAGGAACTAAACACAGACCCCAATAAAATTGCAATTCTGGGCTTTTCCGCCGGAGGTCATTTGGTGGCTAGCATAGGGGACTATTGGATGGAGTATGGCGAAGAAGCTAAGCCCAATGCAATGGTGTTGTGTTATCCAGTAATAACCTCTGGAAAGTACGCTCATGAGTGTTCAATTCATCTTCTCATTGGAGAAGACAAGGCCCTTTTGGATAAAGCCTCCCTTGAAAAGCACGTGAGTCCTCAAACCCCGCCAACCTTCATCTGGACCACCAAAGAAGACCAAGCAGTTCCTTATGAAAACTCCTTGATGTATGCTGATGCTTTAAGACAAAACAATGTCCCATTTGTGCTTAAAGTATATGAAAAAGGCTGTCATGGCCTCTCTTTAGGCACTCAAGAGGTGATGGATGCAACCCGTCCTGTGGTTCCAGAAATCCAAAATTGGCCAGAGCTAGCGGATGAATTTTTAGTCAAAACTTTCCGTGGAAGATTCTAAAATAAGGATTTTTGCCTCAGCCATATTCGGTTATTGGCTTTTCAGAATTAGAGACAATTATTCCTTTTATATAATGACATTGTATTTGTTAAATCATGATTTAAATTAAAGCATTGTGATAAAGGCGCCAATGAGAAGCAGACAGGAGGGCAGGATGCCATAAATGCCAAAATGGTGGGCTGTCAGCGTTCCAATTCCGGCGCCAATTGCAAAGATGGTAATCATCCCAAAATACTCAAGGGATTTGGAACGATATTTCTTGTCCTTTGTGACAATGTATTCATGAAAGGCTTCTGTGCCACTTCTTAAATTTCCAATACACATTGTACTTGCGTAGGCAAAGCCGTGAACCTTCTTAAAGGCTTCCACCTGCATGGCACAGGAAAACGATATTAGCGCATTTGCTAGCGCATCTATGGAGTGGGGAATAAAAGCTGAAATAAATAGAATGATGATTTCAAAGATTACCACATGTTGGCGCCAGTGAAGTTTGGATTTGTTTTTGGCGCGAATTCTGATTTCTTCTGAAACAAAGACCCCAAGGGCAAAAGCTAGAACAGGAAAAAGATAGGACAAAAAACCTTGTAAATCCCACTCTAACAGATTTTCGCTCATTCTTACTATGTTTCCTGTTTGAGCGTTTGCAAAGACCCCACCTCTGTTAATATAGGTGTAGGCATCCTGCAATCCTCCGGACATAGTGAGAAGGGCCATAGTTAGATTTGATTCGGACCTTTGAAAGTCTTTATCCATTCTTTTTCTCCAAAAATAAAGCTTGGGCTGCTTAGACCCAAGCTTATATTTTAATAAAGATTTAATCCATACACTCTTAGAGCTCTTATAGAGAATAAGAAGCACCAACGGTGACCTGGACGTCTGTTCCGTTAACGCCTTCAACGTTGTTAACATTTTTGACAATCAACAAATCAATGTTTGTGTAGGCGCTGAGGCAAGAAAGAAGGTTGTACTCTGCACTGAGAGAAAGAATTGTTGAAGTCTCAACAGCATGCTCCTGGATAACCTTTCCTGTAGTTGTGTCATAGTCTGCCGGATCAAATGGGTCAAAGGTAGTTGGAGTACTGACATCTGGAGCTTCCTTGTAGTTGCCTAGAGAGTCATTATTCCTGTACATTCCCCAGTAGCTGTTAGCATTCATAGAACCATTTCTCATGAACATTGCTTCAAGACCAACTTTAAATTTCCCTGGAAGCTCATAATTAATCTTTCCATCAAAAACAATAACGTCATTGCCGTAGGTGTAGGTAACAAATTTATTCTGAAGGGTGATTCTGTCACAGGAAATTATTCTAAGTGGAGCGGTAAAGCCATAGCCCTTATAATCTTCTCTTTTCTCTGAATAGTGGAGGCCTCTGAGATAAAGGAATGGATCTGTTTTTGCAAATTCAAAGCTTCCGTAGAGAATCCCATCACCAAGGGTCATTGCTCCCTTTGCACCTGCCAAAACTCCAAAGGCTGCAGGGTTTGTGCGTCCTTCGCCCGGACCGGAGAACTCATCAACAGCAAACTGAGCATATACGTTTACGCCGTTAATTGGAGTGTAATTTGCTTCAAAAACAAGAATTGAGTTTGAATTTCCTGCAACATATTCGTTATGCATAAAGCCAAACGGATTGATTTGCAAAATGGAAAAATTGTCTTTTGCTTTTGACGACCAAAGCATACAGGCTTCGTTAATTACAAAGCCCACCTTGTTGTTGAAAAGGTTAAACTCTAAACGGTGTGCAACTAGAGCTTTGTAACCTTCAAGGCTATCATATTGCGATTCTTCTGCGTCTACACCTGGATAGATGGAGAAGAGAAGTGAATACTTGAAAGCGTTGAAGTAAGTACTGAATTTAGCAAAGGTTTGTTTTGGGAAGGAATCTGAAAGCATTAGGTTGCCAGTTTCACCGCTGCCCCAAGAAAGTTTGTCGCGGCCTGCAACAATGTTCCAATGGTCTGAGCCTGCCGAAACAATGGCCTTATATGGCACTGTCCAGTCAAAATCTGCAAAGGTATCGCCGTTTGAGGGTGTTGAAAACAACATTGCATTTATCATTGGAAGGTTGAAATTGAACTTGTTTTTATAAAGAAGGTTGTTTGAAGTTCCAACATCATAACCGTAGTTGTGCTGGACTGTTAGTTCAAAGTAGCTGTAGAAATTGTTTGCTGGCCAGGTCTCAAAGTTGAACTTTAAGAAAGGCTTGCGGGATGTAAAACCGTGGAACCAATCTTCTTCATCTGTGAAATGGTCGGTATCGGTATGGAGGTAGCCTTCTAGGTTGACGTTTAGGCCAAACTGCATGGCGAAGTTATCGGTATACTGGAGTTTGGGGGTGGTGACAATCAGGCTTTCTATGTAGTCGTAGTAGGCTTGGGCGGTGGCGCTGAGGCTGTCGCGGTCAATGCGTTGGAGCATGAGGGACATTTCGTTTTCGCTCCATGGGCCAGAAGAAGAAGGCAGGCTTTTTCCGGCCAAGATGTAAAGAGTCTCCATGGCTTTGTAGGCGGGGGAGTCTACGGAGATGATTCGTTGCTGGTTGGTGTAAGCAAAGAGACATGCGCTGCATAGGAGGCAGAGCAAGCTTATAAGAAGAGCTTTTTTCATTAGTTTTTCTCCTTTTGTTGAGGTCTTTGAAAAGCCTCTTGCCCTATATCATAACTCACATTCACTAGAACCGCAAATTAAAGTGAAGGGCCAGTTTTTGTTGATTTGCGCTGTGAATTATTAAAATATCATAATTCAGTGAGCAAACTGATTATTTTGAGGCTTTTTCTTGAATTCTGGTCAAGGGTGTGTTCTACTTATATTTGGTATGAAAAAAATTATTGTTTTATTGGTGGTGCTTCTTGTTGGAGCCTCTGCGTTTGCTTATTTAAACAATGCAATCATCTATGACTTGGATTCCAGTATCTATGATGACATGGATAACTTGTACGCAGTCTGCGGCCTAGTTAGGCCTTCCACAAATAGACCGTGGTCCGAATCTGAGGCCAGATTGATTTTATCTAGGGTAGATAAAGCCAGCTTAGAAGGTTATGCGTTAAAGCTTTATGACAGAATTGAAGCACAGCTTAATTCTGGCGTTAAATGGAATTTTGGCGAGGACCTAGGTGTAAACGTAGGCTTTGACTTTTCTCTTGAAGGCTATGCGCACCAGAATACAGAAGACTTCATTACAGAGACGGACTGGGAACGTGGCTTTGACGAAAGAAAATCCCTCATGCGCCTTTACTTTGAATTTACCTGTAACGATAACTTCTATACCACAAGCGATATTCATTACAAATACAGACGTGCTGACGTTGAAGGGCGAGATGAATATACACAGTACAGTACAGCTGAAGGCGGAAGGCTTACTAAGGATGGTTACATTGCCTCCTATGATATGAATTCAATTAGGATGTACTACATCAGCAAATCCTACCAGTTTTCACAAGGTTTGATGTCCAATTTCTTCACTGACACCATACATTTTTCATTCATATGGCCAAGACGGGCCATCTTTTCGTTTGGTGACAAGACTTGGAACTTCTCTGTTAATAGGGATAAGCTGAGCCTTGGAAACGCCAATTTTGGAAATCTTTTGGTGGATGACCACACGTTCAGCGATTTTGCAAAACTATCGTTCTTTAGCAACAATTTTAAGTATGATTTTGTTCTGATGTTCTTGGATACTATGTTAAGTTCACATGAAGATCCTACAACAGAAGGCAGAATCTATATGATTCACACACTACAGTTTAGGGTCTTGGATAGGATGTCTTTTACTATAAGTGAAAACGTCATGTATAAATATCAGATCTTTGATTTGTACTTCTTCAATCCAAGTTTTATCTATCATAACTTGAACAATAGGGGCATGTTTAATGCAATAGCCTATGCAGACCTAAATGTGGTTGTGCTTCCGGGCCTTGAAGTTTATGGCCAGTTTGCACTGGATCAGGCTAGAGCTCCACATGAAGGAGATGAGCAGAGTAGTTCCTATGGTCTTGTTGCTGGGATTTCTTATTCCAAGAACCTAGGAAATGGAATGCTCACCGTCTATGGCGAATATGCAAAGACCTCTCCACTTCTTTATAGAAGAGACGGGGTGGACTTTGTTAGATCCTCTAGATACGTAGCAATGGAAGCGCCTATTTATCACATTCCTTTCTTTGATTACATTGGCTTCCCGTACGGGGGCGATGTTAGAATGCTTGAAATCCGGGCAACCTACAATAGCTTAGACAACTGGGAAGTGAGCGCATTTGGGCGTATAGCCCAGAAAGGCGAAGTCGATATTTTCTATAGCCACAACGTAGATGGCAACAATGCAAAGGAGGCAAATTTGCCTGGCGATACCCCTTATGGAGACAAGATAAAGTACTTTGCTGTGGCCGGAATTGAAGGCAATGCAAATTTGGATGGTCTTTTCAACTGGCCAAAGGTGTCCTTTGATGGAGAGTTGGATTGGATAGGAAGATACAATTACACAAAGAGTACCAAAGAAAAGAGTTCAGTTGAAACAGATCTTCAGCTGACTATTGGATTTACTCTTGGACTTTAAAAAGCTCAAAACAAAAGGATAAAAAGGAATGAAAAAAGCATTATTGGTACTGTTTGTACTTATGTGCGCACTAACACTAAGTGCAAAAGTTAGCTTTGTTCTTAACGTGAAACCTTATTTCACGTTTGATAATGCCCCTAGTGGTATTGATGAGGACATGGGCTATCTCAGCTGGAAGAATAGCACCGGTTTAGTCAATGCAGATTGGTGGGAAACCAAACAGGATTACTGGCTCAGAGCTTTTGAAAAGCCAGGTTTCTTGGATATTGGCATGACTGTTGACACGGACAAGGTTGATATGGTCTTTGTCCTGGATATTAGACAGGATACCTTCCAGCACTTTAAAGATAGTGGCAAGATTCTGACAAATATCCCATTTGTGGGAGCTGTTATTGATCTTAACTTCCCACGTGTTGGATATGTAGATTACACCTCAACAGATCAGAGCATTTATCTTTCTCTTGGCCGCAGACAAATCAAGTGGGGACCGTCTACTTATGATATGGCCCTTTCTGATTCTCAGCCTTTCTTGGATAATTTCTATGCTTCTTACAATACTCCTGTTTCTGAAGATTGGAAGTTTGAGTATTCCTTCATTGGAATTGCTTACAAATATTTCTTAGACTATGAAACCCCTGTAGATAAAGGACCTCAAAGCACATTTGCTCATAGATTCTCATTTTCTAACAGCAACTTCAGAATTGCTTTGGCTGAGTTGAATAACGTTTACGGCAAGGACCCAAGCCTTTTGGATTTTACTCCCTTTGGACTTTGGCATGACAACTATCAGGATTCATATTCAAATGTCATGATGAATGTAGCAGTTGAAGGAACCATTGGACCAGTTAGAATCTTTGGAACTTTTACAATGGATGACTTTGACCTTAGCCATGAGCTTCAGTCTAACGGCTGGAGTAATAAGCCACAGGCAATGGGCTTCACCGCTGGTGTTGAATATCACATTCTGGATGGCAAGAAGGTTGAGACCTCAAAGTTTGACTATAGTGACTACGCACTGGTTGAAGAAAACTTCAAAAAGACAGGTCTTAATGTTGGCTATGAGTTCTATTATTGCTCAACTTTCATGTACAACAGAGATACAGAGGCGGGAAAGTTCACAAGCCCGTATCAGTTCATTAGCTTAACAGGTGCAGGTTACTGCTACGACTACAACGCTTTCTATCTTGGCTTTAAGTATGGTCCAGATACCCTTGTTCACAGATTCTATGTTGAATATGAAGCCTCTCCAATCAAGGCTTGGGCCAGTGCAGAACTTATTAAGAGAGGTTCTTATACCGTTGAAAGTCCTTATGGTAGCAGCGATTACTACGCAACCCACGGACTTAATACCATGAAGCTAACAGACCCAGTCACAACAACCCTCAAGGTTGAACTTGGAGCAGCTTACAACGTGCAGGCCGGACTTCAGGGCTTAGCTCAGCTAGGTTATGCAAGAGATTTAACTCACGGAACACAGGCCTTCAGCGCAACCGTTGGCGCATCTGTTTCCGTCCCGGATGTTGATTGGAACAATCTTTTCTAAAATTACAACCGAGTATTACTCGTAGATTTTTTCGTCGGCAGGGATGCCTAAGTGCTTACAAATAGCATTGAAGGTTTCCTTGCTGATGTCGTGTTCAACGTTGCAGGCATCTTCCAGTGCAGTTTCTTTGGAAACCCCAATACTCATGAAGAATTTTGTCAGAACTTTGTGGCGAGTATAGACCCTGCTTGCAATTTCAAGACCTTTCTCAGTGAGAGTGATAAGACCATCGGCATCCATTGTGATATAGCCGTTTTCACGGAGGCGGCGAGTTGCATAGCTGACGCTGGGCTTTGTGACGCCAAGTAGAGTTGCTATATCTATGGAACGGATGTATCCGCGTTCTTCTTTCATCATGAGCATAGCTTCAAGGTAATCCTCAGAAGCTTTTCTGATTTTCA
>CAVCYP010000040.1:0-14383 GCA_963606545.1 Sphaerochaetaceae bacterium | reverse complement strand
GGGCGGCGGTTAAATTTTGGTTAAGCCATGGGCCATTTGGGTTTGCATTTGGTTAACGAAATTAAAGTTGCGTTGACTTGGAGGGCGGGGAGGTGTAAATATCGGGGTACGAGAGGATAAAAATTATGAGGAATAAAGCTGTTGGGTTCGCTTTGGTGCTTGGCGCCGTGATTTGCTCCGTGGCTGTGAGTTGCGTTGCAGATTTGATTGCGCGCGAATATGAGGTAGGGGACATTGGGCCAGCTGGTGGCTACATCTTCTACGACTGCGACGCTGACAACGCTACAGGCAATGCCGATAACCTCACTTCAACCTCTTGTGGATGGCGCTATCTTGAAGTCGCTCCAACCGATGCTGGCAAGTATTCTTTTGGCTATCTGAGACCAGATGGTGCAACCAATAAGCTCACAAATGTCTGTGAAACTTCAATTGGAAGCGGCAAAGCTAACACAAAAGCTCTTGTGCGCTCAATGGGCGAGTTAACTTACACAAGTGCTAAGGCAACTGCAAGTAAAAGTGCTTATGCTGCAATAAGTTGCACAAATTATACTGTCACAGCTGGTCGTAAAGTTTATGACGATTGGTTTCTTCCAAGCAAGGATGAGCTTGATGCTTTGTACGTCTTTGCAACCGAGTTTGGATTATTAGATGAGTTCCAGAATTACGACTACTGGACTAGCTCAGAAGACTGCTCGGCTGGCTCCTGGCTTGAAAACTTCAGCAATGGAGCCCAGTTTGCTTACGACAAGAGCGACGCCAACTACGTGCGGGCCATCAGGGCCTTTCTTTGACGCTAGGGGCCTTGGCTTTCTCCGCGGCTTTTTGGGTGGCCGTGGACAAACGTGGCCATTCCAGGCGCCGCGGCTTTTTCTGCAGCTTTTTGGGTGGCTGTGGCCTTTTTACGCGCTATTTCAGCCGCCATTAAGCCAAATTTTTACACAAACAGTACTTGCTTAATTAATTTTCTGTGCTAATATATGGAGGATGTCAGGACATCAAGGTATCAAGCGGGGTGCGGTGTTGAGGTAGGAATGAAGCGTCTGTTTGCAGGCTTGACAATACTATTTTTGGTAATTGCACCAATCTTTGCCAACAATTGGCTCAAAGTTGATCTTTCCACAGATGACTTTGATGGCCATGACGAATTGCAAAACACCAGCTATTACACCCTTGAAAAAAGCAAAACCTGCACCTACAAAGGCCGCAACACCAGCGGAAACTTCACCTACGTCTTTGGCGTTGACAACGAAAGCGGAAATATCCACATTAGAATCCTTGAAGACGGCCGAGAAAAAAACCTAAGCGCAACTAGAGGTGGCACAGAGCGCATAGACACAAGTACCACGTTCAAAATCAGCTTCAAAGCCAAGGACGGCTCCAAGTACTCCTACGACGGCGGCCTTGTCAAAGTCTCCACCACCCACAACAGCAACCGCCTATCCTTCTACCACGATTTTCGCAACTTCCTGCACAAAATCACCCTTGCAGAAGTGGTCATCACCAGCGACTACGGCATCTACAACCTGGGCGTCCTGGACTTCACTGACCTGCACGCCATCCTCTCCCGCCGCACCTACTCCATAGGCGACACCGGCCCCTCCGGCGGAATCATCTTCTACGACTGTGATGCCGATAACGCCTCCGGCAATCCCGATAATCTTACCTCCTCTACCTGCGGTTGGCAGTATCTGGAAGCCGCAACAGAGGACGTTGGCCAAATTCCATTTGGTTATTACAGGCCTAGCGGCTCCAACCAGCTGGTGGTCACCAGTACAGGGCTTGGCACCGGGGCTTCCAACACCACAGCTTTGGTTGGGGCCATGGGCAAAGAAGCCTATACAAAGGCAAAAGGCGAGAAGAAATCGGCTAGCTATGCTGCAAAACTCTGTGCCGATTACGCCGTCACCCATGATGGAGTCACCTATGATGATTGGTACCTTCCTAGCAAGGACGAGCTAGATTGCATGTATCACAATCTTCAAGAATCGGGCCTTGGCAACTTTGAAAAAAGCGCCTACTGGTCCAGTTCTGAGTTCAACGGTAGCAATTGTTGGCTTCAGTATTTCTACAGCGGATATCAGTACAGTTATGTACGTGCAAATAAGCACTATGTCCGCCCAATCCGTACAGTATAATTTCACTTTCAGCATTCTGGGGCTGCTTTTGGTGTAAAGTAGTCTCTTTTTTTTAAAAATCGGGATTTTTGGCTTATTTGGGGAGGTACAAATTTGCAAAAGCGGGGGATTTTGGCTTATTTTCTGGGTAGAGCTGGCTGGGGCTGGCTGTGGGGGCAATATTTGTGCTATACTCCGTACATTGCTTAGACATGATAAGGAGATGGGTAATGTCGTTGCGGCGCATGCAGGGAACCTTGTCCAATTGCCAAAAACGGCACGCGCGCGTGCGAGTTGTTCACGCCCAACGGCCAACGGCAAAGGTAGCAGCCGGCCGGAAAGGCAACAGCGGCTAGAAGGGTAGTAACGGCCAGAAAGGCAGCAGCGGCTAGAAAGGCAAAGGCAATAACGGAAAAGAAATAAAGGAAAATAAAATGAAGAAAACTAAAGGTCACACACGGAAACTGTTAGTTTTTTATGACATCATAATCTTTTGCTTGGTAGAAGGACTTCTACTGTGCCTGTATAGGGGCAACGGGGCCCTAGGCACCATTGGCATAGTGGAGCACGGCCTTGTGGCATTAGTAGCCATAATGGGAAGTCGCTTTGCCTTCAGAATTTACAACGATATTTTAAGATACGGTGGCGTGCAGACGTACATCAAGCTCATGCTCACAGATGCCGTAGCTTTCATTGCATATTATCTTGTAGCCCACCTGCTACCAATACAGCAGATTACCTTTGATAAGATGTTGGCCATCAGCTGCTTGAATTTGTTAGGAGCGCTGTGCATCAGAATGCTTTATAGGTACTGTTTCAAGTGCTCTACGCCGGACACTGCGTACGGGAGATTTTTGGGCAAAGTCTTGAAGTTTTTTTCGGGCATCGAGGTACGGAAAGAGAGCGAGCATAGGGCTGTGAAGGTGGCCATTTTTGGCGCGGGGGACTTGGGTAACTCGTTGTGTACAGATATCTTAGTTAATAAGCAGTTCCCGTACGAGGTGCGCTGTTTTATAGATGAAGACCACAATAAAGTGGGGCGCCAGTTGTGCAAAATCAACGTTATCTCTTGGGATGAAGCTGGCGCGCAAACACTGCTGCAGGACTACGGGATTGACGAGGTCATTGTGGCTGTCAACCACCTGAAGACGGAGAAGTTGAGCCAAATTTATGCGCGCTATAGAGCTGCAGGCATTAAGGTTAAGACTTATAATGTGCTGGAAAATACCTCGTTAGCGGACGGGAAGCGACAGCTCAAAGAGGTCCAGATAGAGGACCTGCTTTTCCGCAAGCCAATTGTGATTAACTCGGAGCAGACCAAGGCCTACTACAAAGACAAAGTCATCTTGATTACCGGGGGCGGCGGGTCTATAGGTAGCGAGCTGTGCAGGCAGATAGCTAGCTTTGGGCCTAAGACGCTCATAGTTCTGGACATCTACGAGAACTGCGCCTATGACCTCCAGATGGAGCTTAAAATGAAGTATGGCTCTCAAAGGCCACAAAGCTCACAAGGCCAACTAAGCCAACAAGGCCAACAAAGCTCACAAAGCGCACTAAGCGCACAAGGCCAACTAAGCTCACTAAGCCAACAAGGCCAACTAACTGGCAACAAGCTAGACTTCCACGTAGAAATCTGCTCCATCACCAACAAGGAAGCCTTGCGCCGCGTGTTTGAGAAATACCACCCACAGATAATAATCAACGCGGCGGCCCACAAACACGTGCCACTTATGGAAGACAACCCACAGGAAGCCATAGAGAACAACATATTTGGCTGCAAGAACTTACTTGAGCTGACAGAAGAATACAACGCCCAACGCTTCATGATGGTCTCTACCGACAAAGCCGTCAACCCCACCAACGTGATGGGCGCCACCAAACGCATGTGCGAGATGATGGTCCTATCGCAAGCCCAAAGCGGGAAAGCCATCTACTCCTGCACACGGTTTGGCAACGTACTGGGCTCGGCCGGCTCCGTCATCCCCCTCTTCAAGCGCCAAATTGCCAACGGCGGCCCCGTCACGCTTACAGACCGTCGCATAACCCGATACTTCATGACCATCCCTGAGGCCTCTCAGCTGGTCCTTGAAAGCGGAGCCATGGCCCACAACGGAGAGCTTTTTGTCCTAGACATGGGCCAGCCGGTCAAGATTGTGGACCTTGCGCAGAATATGATTAGACTCAGCGGCGCACAAGGGGTAGAAATTGTAGAAACAGGCCTGCGCCCTGGAGAAAAGCTCTACGAAGAGCTTCTCATCAAGAGCGAGACCCTCACAAAGACCGACAACAACCTGATCTTCATAGAGAAGGACGAACCACTAACAGCACAAGAAATTACAGCAAAACTTTCCCAGTTAGAAGCGGCCGTCTTTGGCGCTCAAAAGAGCGCAGAGGACGTCAAAGCCGTCCTGCGCCAGGTGGTTCCCACCTACCGCAAGCCAGAAGAAGTCAACAAGGACGTAGCCAAGTAGACCATAGAAACGCCACGGAGCGCAAAAGTGGGTGTGGGTCTAATTACTTCTTAACCGTTTCTTAACTTTAAAAAGTTTGAATTTAGTTTATTGTCAGTAGAAGTTTATGTTAGAATGGCAAAGTTATGGTAGGTAAAAGATGAACAGTACACTATCCAGTTATTTATTGAGTTCTGCGTTTATGCTTATAGTCTTAGGGATACTTGCAGTGCGCTCTTATTCTGCAGTAATAGACAAAGATAGGCGGCATTCTTCGCAGTATCTTATAGGCGGGACAGCTCTGTACGTTATGATAGATGCCGTTTTTATCGTCTGCCACCTTTCAGGAAATTTGGAACTAACCGAGTGGAAAGTTGTTTCCTTCCTCTTTTACATTGTTTACACAGGCCTTCCCTTTGTTTGGCACCTGTTTGTCCGTAACTTTGTTGGAAGCACCTTCAAAAAAATATTTTTCAAGATTGAATTGATTCCTATCATAATCCTGCTTGGCATGGTTTTAATAACCCCCTTTACAGGAGCTCTTTACTACTTTGATGCTGCAGGCAGGTACACAAGAGGTCCTGCTTACAGTTTTTATTCCATGTTAAATTACTTCTATTATTTGGAATCGGTATTGGATTTGCTGATTATTAATATGCAGAAGGGAGAAAAGAAGGAGCCTTATGCGTTTAGAACCATGCTGATTTCACTTATCATGGTAATAGGCGCTTTTATAAACGGCTCTGTTATTCCTTCCGGCACAATCTTCCCGTTCATGCCGTTCTGCTCTGTAATTGTCACAATGCTGGCGTTTTATTTTATAGCCACAAAGGACTCGGAATTGATAAAGGAGCATAAGGATGAGGAGCTCAGGGAGGCGCTGGAGCAGGCTAGGGAGGCAAGCCAGGCCAAGACAGATTTCTTGTCGCGTATGAGCCACGATATTCGCACGCCAATGAACGGCATTATCAATCTCACGGAGCTGGCACTGAAGGAGCCGGTATCGGACACGGTGCACGGGTATTTGGATAAGGCGCTGACTTCTGGCAAGTTCCTGATGGGCTTGATTAACGATATCTTGGACATGAGCCGCATTGAAAGCGGTAACTTAGTGCTGAACAAGGAGAATTTGAACCGTAGAGAGTTCCTTTCCATGGTGGATACGGTCATTGAGCCTCTGGCGGATGAGAAGCACATTAAATTCCACTGTGAGCTGAATCCTGGAGAATACACAATTTCTGTTGATAAATTGCGCTTTAACCAAATCTTTTTCAACTTGCTTTCAAATGCCGTAAAATTTACACCTGCTGGTGGCGATATCTGGTTTAATGTTTCCAACCAAGAGGTGGAAAACGGCAAGTTAACTATAAAATTTGTTGTCAAAGATAGCGGAATTGGCATGAGCCAAGAGTTCCAAAATCATCTATTTGAGCCGTTCTCCCAGGAGCATTCCAAGCTGAGTGACAGCACAAAGGGAACCGGCTTGGGCCTTTCCATTGTAAAAAAACTTGTTGAGGCCATGGACGGCACAATAAGCGTCAAAAGTGAGCTGGGTAAAGGCTCTGAGTTCATTGTAACTCTGCGGGTTGACGTTGTGGCCAAGGGAGAAATTGCTCCTCCAGTTAAAGAACAAACGCAGCAACAGAGCCTAGAAGGAATGCAAATACTTCTGGTAGAGGACAACGAGATTAACACCTACCTTGCCAAGGTCATCTTGGAAGGCTACGGCTGTGTTGTCCAGACAGCGGTAAACGGCCAGGAGGCAGTAGACGCCTTCACCGCCAGCCAAAGCCACTTCTTCAACGCAATCTTGATGGACGTCAGAATGCCTATAATGGACGGGCTGGAAGCTACTCGCCGTATCCGCGCACTGACTGACCGCCCGGACTCTGCAACTGTTCCAATTATAGCTATGACAGCCGATGCTTTTGACGAAGAACGTAAGCGCACGCTAGAGTCTGGAATGAACTATCACTTGGCAAAACCTTTTGACGCACAAAAACTTTACGAAATTTTGTGTAAATGCGTTCATTGAGAAATAAAGCTTTCTTTCTGTATATTAGTATGTTAAGATACTAACAGTAGGTGTTATTTGTTCATCTCTAAAAGCAGAAATGGCTAAAAAAGTTACGCTTTCTGAGCTGAATCAGACAGAAAAGAAGAAATTGACCAAAGTCAGTTTACTTTCGCTTATGTCAGTCTTTGTACTGTGTGTTTTCATTGTGAGCTGCTTTGCCTGCTCACAAGATGCTGGAAACAAACCAAGTGCAGAGATGACTGATGAACAGAAGTTGGTGTACTGGAAAGGCATCCTTCCAGATACAGTTTGGACGGTTTCCACGAATGAGCAGAATGATGGGATTTTGGAGGACCAGGAGGCTGCTCTAAATGCTACAGTAAAGTATGAGGAAGCAACAGATAAGTTCACAATCTACTTTACTTATGAAGGAACCAAATTACTAACAGGAAATCTTGAGCTTACAAGTTCTAAAGCAACCATAACAGTTGAGGACAAGACTTGGAGTGCAAATTTCTCCGAGAAAAATGACACCCTGTATCTCACTGTTACAGATTCAACGAATAAGAAAGTTTATTACACCTGTCCAAAGACAACGTAACCTAGCTTCTTATTACTCTTGCTTCTGGAGCCCAAGGAAAAAAATTTAGCAGAAGGAAAGAGATGACAATGACTTCTACCTCCTGGGATCACCTCCAACTCTCGGCCCATTGTTTATGGGCCGAGTTTTTTCTGCCATATTAGCCCAAAAAGGTACAGAAACAGTAAGGACGTGCCCTAAATTCTGTACCAACTTTGCAAAATGGTGGTATAATCGGTTCAATGCGTCTATGGGCGCAGCATTTACATGATTTGGCACAACTGCAATGACGTTTAGGCGCATGCAGGGCACTAAGTTCCACCCGCTTTTTTTGCGCGAGACCCTCGTGCAGTCTTCTCATGCGCCCTCAGCCCGATATTTATTGACTTACAAAAGTAACCTAACGTAGTCCTGTCAAGGAATTAAGGCGAGTTTGCTAATTTTATATAATAAAATAAATTAACAGGGTGACAGATACAGCAGGAGACCTCCCTCATGGGCTAACTGAGTGAAAGATACTGTGGTAGCAGAGCAGAAAAGAACAATATGGAGATATAGTAAAATGCCAGAAAAAGAGGTGACTGTTGAAAATTCCAATGCAAGTATTTCTGCTGAAGCAAACATCGTAGACCTTAGATATCTCATTTATACAGTTCGAGGTCAGCAGGTTATGCTGGACAATAATTTAGCTTTTCTGTATCAAGTAGAAACGGGTGCATTAAACAGAGCTGTGAAGCGAAATATTGATCGATTTCCACGGGACTTCTGTTTTCAACTTACAAAAGAGGAATATGAAAACTTGAAATGCCAGATTGGCATCTCAAGTGGAAACAGCTACGGTGGACGACGAACTCTTCCATTTGTATTTACCGAGCAGGGGATTTCAATGCTGGCTGGGATTCTTCACAGCAATGTCGCAGTTGATGTCAGTATCAGAATTATGCGCTCTTTTGTCGAAATGCGTCGTTTTATTGCAACTAATTCTAGGTTATTTGAGAGAGTAAGTAACGTAGAATTGAAACAGTTGGAATATCAGAAAAGCACAGATGAAAGGTTTAATAAAGTATTTCAATACATAGAAGATCATGCAGAATCCGAACAGAAGATATTTTTTGACGGACAGATTTATGACGCCTTCAGTCTTCTTGTTTCTCTTATACAGAAAGCAAGGAGAGAGATTGTACTGATTGACGGTTATGTGGACATCAATACTTTGAACATCCTGGCAAAGAAAAATGTTGGCGTGAATGTGAAGTGTTACACATATGCGAGTTCACAGCTGACTGAAAAAGACATAGCACAATTCAATATGCAATATGCGACATTAACAGTGAAAAAGACTCAAGTCTTCCACGATAGATTTTTGATTATAGACGGTGCCTCTGTTTATCATATTGGTGCATCTCTGAAGGATGCTGGGAAAAAGTGTTTTGGCATTTCTCTTCTGAATGAGCCTAATATAATTCATGACCTTATAGAAAGGTTGAGGATAATCTAAACCTGCTTGAGGTGTGGTCAGGGTCAGACATCAAAACGGATATCTCCCTATGCTGTCACGAGTTACAAAATCAGTCTCCATGGCACCCCACAGCCCCAGAGTCTTGACCTCACCTTGACCTCAGGAGGGCGATGGGGATTAAGGCCACTGGGGGCTTGAAAAAGAGCCCGAAACAGGCAGAAAAAGGGCCTTGCCCACACATTGAGGTGGGGGTGGCGACAGGGGTGAAATGTCCATCAATCATTAGATGATATAAGACCTGATTGGTCTTCTTTATAAGGAATAAACATGGATAAACGCTTTGAAGATATAACACCATTTCCATCAAAGGTATGGCTCTCATCTCCAACAATGCACGGAGACGAGCAGAAGTGGGTGGATGAAGCAATAAGAACAAACTGGGTATCTACAGTAGGAGAGAACATCAATGAAGTAGAGAAGCAGATGGCTTCCTTTATTGGTATCCCATACGCCGTAGCTCTCTCAGCAGGAACTGCTGCTCTTCATCTTGCTGTCAAGCTTGCCGGAGAGAAGCTCTACGGACAGCCCAAGGCAGGACACGGAACACTTGAAGGAAAGAAGGTCTTCGCATCTGATATGACCTTTGATGCTACAGTCAATCCCATCTGCTATGAAGGAGGAGAACCCGTCTTCATAGATACTGAGTATGATACCTGGAACATGGATCCTGTAGCATTGGAGAAAGCCTTTGAGCTCTATCCTGAAGTAAGACTCATAGTCGTAGCTCACCTCTACGGAACACCTGGAAAGATTGACGAGATAAGAGCTATTGCTAAGAAACACAATGCCCTCATAGTCGAGGATGCCGCAGAGTCCCTCGGAGCTACCTACAAAGGTGTACAGACAGGAACCTTTGGTGACGTTGGCTGCATCAGTTTCAACGGCAATAAGATTATCACAGGTTCTTCAGGTGGTATGCTTCTCACAAGAAACATAGAGGATGCAAACAAGGCAAGAAAGTGGTCAACACAGTCCAGAGAGAATGCTCCCTGGTACCAGCATGAAGAGCTGGGCTATAACTATAGAATGAGCAACATCATTGCTGGTGTAGTAAGAGGTCAGATACCATATCTTGAAGAACACATAGGTCAGAAGAGAGCCATCTACATGCGATACAAGGAAGGATTAAAAGACCTCCCTGTGACTATGAACCCATATGATGAAAAGAACAGCGTTCCAAACTTCTGGCTCAGCTGTCTTCTCATAGATAAGGATGCAATGGCTCCAATGATAAGAGGAGAGAAAGATTACCTCTACAAATCAGAGAAAGGTAAGTCCTCACCTCATGAGATTCTTGATGCTATCAGCAAGTTCAATGCGGAAGGGCGCCCAATATGGAAGCCTATGCATCTTGAGCCTATCTACAGAAATCATGCCTTCGTAACAAGAGACGGCAACGGCAGAGGAAGAAGCAATGCTTACATAGCAGGCGAATCCGCAGATGTTGGATTAGACATCTTCCAGAGAGGTTTGTGCCTCCCAAGTGATAACAAGATGACTCCCGAGCAGCAGAGTGTAATTATTGAAGTAATCAAGCATTGCTTTGGATAATAAGGATAAAAATTTAGTGAATATACTGGTGATGGTACTATTAGGTATTGTTGTTTTGATTGTTTTGTCGGTTGTTTTATATCGACAGTTTTTTAAACGCTTCTGGGACATAGTACTGAGCGGTCTTGCAATTGTTGTACTGTCACCAGTGATTCTTATTCTTACGATACTCGGACGAGTGAAGATGAAAGGTAATCCATTCTTTACTCAATTAAGGCCGGGAAAAAAAGATAAGACCGGGAAAGAAAAGATTTTCAGGCTTATCAAATTCAGATCTATGACAGAAGAGAAGGATGCTGATGGTAATTATCTTCCCGATAGCGTTCGTCTTACAAAATATGGTGAAAAACTGAGAAGTACGTCACTTGATGAACTCCCTGAACTATTCAATATCTTTAAAGGAGATATGTCTATAGTCGGACCTCGGCCACAGCTTGTGAGAGACATGGTATTTATGACAGATGAGCAGCGTAAGAGACATGATGTACTTCCTGGTTTAACGGGTCTTGCTCAGATTAGAGGACGCAATTCCATCAAATGGGAAGGTCGCCTTGATAATGATCTTGAATACATCAGACACATTACACTTTTGGGAGATATTAAGATAATTTTGTTGACAGTATTTAAGGTTCTGAAAAAGGAAGGTATAGCTGAAGAAGGGGAAAGTACTTCTACTGATTTTGGAGATTACCTCCTTGCATCTGGGAAAATTTCAAAAGAGTTGTATGAAAACAAGCAGGCTGAGGCAAAAAGAATTCTGAAGACTTTTTGTTAGCACAGAAGGAAGTGGAAAGAAGAGAAATGAAAGATAATCTAGTTTCTATTATTATGCCAAGTTGGAATACTGGACGTTTTATTGCTGAATCAATTAACTCAGTTATAAATCAGACATATGCAAATTGGGAATTGCTGATAGTCGATGATTGCTCAACAGATAACACAGATGAGGTTGTAGCATCTTTCAAAGACGACAGAATTAGATACTTTAAAAATGAAAAGAACCAAGGTGCTGCATTAACGAGGAATAAGGCCTTAAGAGAGGCTCAAGGCGAGTGGATAGCATTTCTTGATAGTGATGATCTTTGGAGACCCGAGAAGCTTGAAAAAATGCTGGCATTCATGAAATCAAACAATTACATGTTTGCCTATCATGATTTTGAGAAAATAGATGAAGATTCGAAGCCTTTAAATGTTTATGTTACAGGACCAAAGAAAGTATCAAAAAGGAAGATGTATAATTATGACTATGTAGGATGTCTTACGTTTATGTATAGCGCAAAGTTCTTTGGTTTAATCCAGATAAAAGATATAAAAAAGAATAATGACTATGCCATTCTTCTAAAACTCTGTAAAAAAGCTGATTGCTATCTTTTGCCTGAAAATTTGGCGCTGTATAGAATCAGAAAAAAATCAATCAGTCATGATAAGTTATCTAAGAAACTCAAAAGCCACTACGACCTTTTCTATCTTTGTGATGAGAAAAATCCTGTAGTGGCTTTTTGGTTTGCTTGCTGGAATATGTTTTTCGGAATATTGAAAAAGAAATGTTACGAGAAAAAGTTAAATATTTTGTCTGAAGATAAATAGGAGATATATAGATGCTTGGGTTGTATGATAAAATAATTAAGAAAGAAGAATCAATTGCATTAGTTGGTCTTGGCTATGTAGGTATGCCTATTGCACACGCATTCGCAAAGAAAGGGCTTCGAGTTATAGGTTATGATCTTAATAAGAAAAAAATAGAACTTTACAAATCTGGTGTTGATCCAACCAATGAAGTAGGAAATGAAGAAATTAAAAAAACTAAAATACAATTTACTTCTAATCCTGAAGATTTAAAGAACGCAAAATTTATAATTGTCGCTGTACCAACTCCAGTTAATACAGATCATACGCCAGATCTTTCCCCTGTGATTGGGGCATCCGAAATTGTAGGTAAAAATCTTTCTAAAGGTGCTATTGTTGTTTATGAATCAACGGTCTATCCCGGATGTACAGAGGATGTTTGTATTCCTATCCTAGAAAAGGAATCGAATCTCGAGTGTGGTGTTGATTTCAAAGTTGGTTATTCTCCTGAACGTATTAATCCTGGTGATAAGATTCATAGACTCGAAAACATTCATAAGATTGTATCAGGAATGGATTCAGAGACATTAGTTGAGGTTCAAAAGGTTTATAATATTGTGATTGAAGTCGGAACACACCCTGTTTCGAATATTCGCACTGCGGAAGCAGTTAAAGTTGTAGAAAACAGTCAACGCGACATTAATATTGCTTTTATGAATGAACTTGCTATGGTTTTTGATCGTATGGACATTGATACAAATGAAGTTGTTGATGGCATGAATACCAAATGGAATGCATTAGGGTTTAGGCCTGGTCTTGTTGGTGGACATTGTATTGGTGTTGATCCTTATTATTTTACATACGAGGCTGAAAAACTAGGCTATCATAGTCAAATAATTCTTAATGGACGTATTGTAAATGATAGTATGGGACAGTATATAGCTGATGTTGCTGTCAAGCAAATGATTAAGGCTGGACAAGCACCTAAGAAATCAAAAGTAGTTATATTCGGTTTAACATTTAAAGAAAATTGCCCAGACACAAGAAATAGTAAAGTAAATGACATCATTAAGAGATTAGATGAGTATGGTATCCATCCAGAAGTAGTAGACCCTTGGGCTAGTGAACAAGATGCTTTACGAGAGTATGGAGTAAAACTTGTCGAGTTAAAGGATATTCATGACGTTGACTGTGTAATCGTTGCAGTTGCTCACGATGTTTTTAAGAAAATGAGTTTAAAAGAGATCGAGAAAAAATATAGAAAAATAGATGATTCTCAAAAGGTTTTGATAGATGTAAAAGGCCTTTATAATGTTGAAGATCTTAAGACATCCGGAATGCAATGGTGGAGACTTTGAGTTTTGTAGATGGTTTAAAGGAAACGCCTATGAAAATTCTTCATATAAATTGTAATTATTATGGATCGGGATTGCATAGAAATTTGGCTGATGCACTCTTGAAACATGATATATATAGTAGCTTTTTTGTCCCCATTCCCAAGCGTTTTAGAGATTATAAAAATGAGGAAGGTGTCTTTCCTGCTCCATGCTACAACAAGCTTGATAGACTATTTTATTTCGTAAAACAATTAAAAATTTATCGTGCCCTTGAAAAAAATGCCTATGGAGGCGCGGATTTTACTTATGCTAATACTTTATTTAGCGATGGGAATATATCCCTTAAAATAAAAAAGGATGCTGGAATTCCATATGTTGTTGCTGTAAGGAATACAGACATTAATGCTTATTTAAGATATAAGCCTTGGCTTTTACATCATGGAATTAAAATCCTTGAAGAAGCAGAAGCGATTATTTTTATTTCTAAAAAGTACAAAGACAAGTTTTTTGAAAAATATATAAGAGGTAATCAGAGAAAAAAACTTCTAAAAAAAGTGTATGTTATTCCAAATGCCATAGATGATTTTTGGATTAATAATTGCGGAAATCCTAAATCTGAAATTGCTGTGAATAAACGTGTTATTAATTTAATTTTTGCAGGAAGAATTGATAAAAACAAAAATATTGAAACAACTCAGGCTGCAATGAATATATTGAATAACAATGGAATAAAATGCAGGCTTAAAATCGTAGGACCAGTTTCTGAAAAAGATACTTTTGAATCAATTATGAAGAATAAAAATACTGTGTATTTGGAAAAGCAACCAAAGGAAGAATTGATTCATGAATACCGAGAATCTGATGTTTTTGTTATGCCTTCGTTTACAGAAACATTTGGACTTGTATATGTGGAAGCGATGAGTCAAGGATTGCCAGTTGTTTACAGTAAGGGCCAAGGATTTGATGGTTTTTTTGAGGAAGGTGAAATAGGGTTTTCTTCTGATAGCTCGTCAGCAGAGAGTGTTGCGAAAGCAATACAAAATTGTTTAAGAGGATATTCCGAAAGAAGTACTAGGTGCATTGAAAAAGCAAAGTATTTTAATTGGGAAAATATATCTAACAGATATGCTGATGTTTTTTTGAATTGTTTGAATACTTAACTGCAAAAGAGTAATAAATGAAAATCTCTCTAAATAAGGAAGACGCAAAAGTTTTTTTACTTTCTGCAATGTATAGGCTGGCAGTAGAT
>CAVCYP010000039.1:0-15204 GCA_963606545.1 Sphaerochaetaceae bacterium | reverse complement strand
GCTTTATTCAAGATAGGTACGGAAAAGAAGAAGTGGAAAGCTGGTACTTTGAAGTTTGGAATGAGCCTGATCTTCCCATCTTTTTCCACGGCAGTCAAGCCGATTACTTTCACCTCTACGAGGCTACAGCCCGAACCATCAAAAAAATAAATCCTGCTCTTAGAGTAGGAGGCCCTTCCACCAGCGCCTGCAAGTGGATTAAAGAATTTAAAGCTTTCTGCGCAAAAAACAACGTCCCCTACGACTTTTTAACCACCCATCACTACCCCGGAGACGGCTTTGGCAATTCCTTTGGCATCTCCGATGCCTTCAGAATGATTAAAACTACCAAAAACAACGCTGGCACCCGGGACCTAGGCGACACCCTCACAGACTACTTCTTCAATCCCGATACTTATAAAACTTGGACTAAGGGAATTCTTCGCCAGCTAGATGAGAAGGCTAGGCTTGAAGCTGGTGATGTCCCACTTTTCATAACGGAGTGGAATTCTATGGCCGTTTTCAGTGCCCCAGTACATGATGAGAAATATTCCGCAGCTTTTATTATCAAAACCATCATGGATTTAAAAGGCCTGATGGAAGGCTATATGTTTTGGTGTTGCTCTGACGTCTTTGAAGAGCTTTTCATCTTAGGAAAACCTTTTCATGGCAGTTATGGTATTGTTAACAACGATGGAATTCCAAAACCCAACTTCTGGGCTTTTAAAATTCTCAGTCAGCTTTATGCTCAAAGATTGGATTTAAAGACTTCCTTAGCTTCTGTAAATGATGACGTTGAATACGCCGTTTTTGTAGAAGAAGGTAAGACTCAAATTCTTCTTTACTCTCAGAATTTTGACTATGAGAAGTGCGAGAAAACTGACGTTGAAATCACAATTAATGTTCCCTCTCACAGGGTAAGGGCACAGCGCATTGACAATGACCATTGCAATCCAAAAGCAGAGTGGATAAAGAGGGGAAAGCCAGATTTGCTGTCACCTCAGGCGGTTCAGGAGATAAAGGCAAAGACTCGTCTTACTTCTGAGCCTCAAGAGTTCTTTTCTGATGGCAACTCTACTACAATCAAACTTTCTCTTTGCACGAATGACGTAGTGTTACTAAATTTGGAATAGTTCTGTGACAATATAATTAACGCTAATTCTTTCCTGCTCCAACCGGTTCTTCTTGGGGTTTGAACGAAGCAGCTCTAGAACTTCCTTTTCTTCGTTTGTTAGTTGATCCTCGTAGGCGGTTGGAGCCTAACTATGGCAATAAACCTAACTAAATGCCCACAAAAGGGTTCACTAACCCCATAAGCCCCACTATCTGCCAACTAATTGGCATTTTTGTATTCATTGTTTGAAATTTGTTATTGTAATGATGTATGTAATGATAATTAAGGGCAATATAAAGAATTATAAAAATCTATGTAATGATTATTGCAATGATTGTAATGATGTAGTAATCTATTTTTGAAGTCATAAAATGCCAAGGAGAGGTTGTGTGAGGATTAAAGATTTGTATCCGGATGTCATAAATGAAAATCTGCAATATGAATATAAGGCAGTCCTTAATCCTGATAATCCAGTGAAATGGGCAAAGACCTTGGTTGCATACGCTAACGGCAAAGGGGGAATCCTTTTTGTTGGAGTTTCAAATGAGGGTGAAGCTTTTGGCCTTGGTTTGGAGGAAATTGATAAGACAAAAAATTTAATTGCTGTAGTTAATGACAGGCATATTTTCCCTCATGTTAAGGTTCAATACATGATGAGAAGTGTAGACAACGAAGCTGAACATTTTGTTTTAGCCGTGAGAATTCTGCAGGCAGATTCTGTTGTAAGATATAGAGAAGGGGATTTTAATGAAACGGTGTATATCAAAGGTGATGGATATGCTTCACCAGCTACACCAGAAGAAATCATTTCCCTTGGAAAGCGAAAATTTGGTGTAGACAATGAAAAAAGCACAACAAAGTACAAGGAGGAGGAGTGGCAAGAATTCATAAAACTTGCAAGAGAATACCGGGAAAATTCCTCTGTTCCAACCTTGAAGGAACTTCAAAATGAGGAAATTGTTTCTGAAGATGGTTATGCGAAATCTGGCTTTTTGATGTTTGCAGATAACTATGAAGGAGATGATTCTCTTGTTTGTTGTCGACTGTGGAAGGGCTTAAACAAAACTGGAACTGTGTTGGATAGCGTACGACTGAAAGGCTCGCTTGCAAAGGTCCTTGAAAATGCTCTAGCTTTTATTGAACGGAATACAAAGACTGGTTGGGTAAAAACTAATAAAGGAGGGCGAAAAGAAATTCGCTCGTATCCAAAAGAAGCAATCCGAGAAGCTATGGTTAATGCAATTGCCCACAGGGACTATTCTATTGCAGGAACACAAATTGATGTGGATATTTATAACAATAGAATTGAGATAGTCTCTCCTGGCTCTTGGTTGCTTCCTAGACCCTATGAAGAGTATCCAATAGGAACTATTCCTTCAATTAGAAGGAATGCAATCATTGCGGCTACACTTGACGTTGCAAATCTCATGGAGCGCGGAGGCACAGGTTTTCAAACTATGGCCCAAAGCTATAAAGATTATAGTTTTGACTTTCAGCCAGTTGTGACTATCTTTTCTGGCTTTTTGAATTTAAAGCTCTATGATTTGCTTTATACGGAAGAAGATACTCAATATTCGCCAGACATGACTGTATCTGAAAAAATTCTTGGAATACTGAGGCAGGAAGGCCCCAAACCAATAAGACAACTTCAGCTTGCAGTAAATTATAAGAACAGAGGTCTCTTTTTGAAAGAGGTGATTAATCCTTTAATTGCAGGCCGTTATATATATCGGGATGGGAATATCAAATCCCGTACTGCTTGCATTAAGCTTTCGTCTGCAGTCCAGAAAGATGGATAATCTTTAGTAATTGTGTTATAATGAAAACATGAATCCAATAGGGAGGAAAGAAATGAAGAAAGTTTTATCGGTTTTACTTATTGCTTTGAATGTTTGTCTGGCGGTAAATGCTCAGGCTGTTGTAGAAGTAAATAAGAGTCTTCCAGTTGAGGAAGGAACCATTACCGCGTTTGAGAAATATGGCCATGCAACACTGGACATCACTATTGAGAAGATGTTTGCAGACGGTTATGAGCTTGGGGATACCGTTGATGTTGAATTCAGCAATGGCTACAAGTTTACAAATATTCCATTTTACAATGGTTATTACGTTGCAAAGGGCGAGCCTCTTTTGAGGGCCTACCCTGGTCACGAGACCATTGCTGTATGTATTAACTATGGCAAAGTTTATGAGGTTGCAGGGCTTAATGTTGGAGATTCTGTAAAAATCAGCCTCAGCGAAAAGGGCGCAGAGCTTGATACTCAAGTTCTCAATTCCTTGAAGTACACCAAGGTTCGTGAAGACTATGCTTCAGATGAAATTTATGCAAACTTCAGAGAAGTCAAAGTTGGTAATCTTGGGGAAGGAAAACTTTACCGCTCCTGCTCCCCAATCAACAATGAGAACAACAGAGCCGCCTATGCCAACAATCTAGTCCAAGAAGCTGGTATCAAGAGTGTTCTCAACTTGGCAGATAGCACAGAAGAAATAGATGCTTATATCAAGGCAGAAGACTTTGCAAGTCCATACTACAAAGCTCTTTATGATAATGGTAAGGTTATTGCACTGAGCATGCCAGTTGATTTCTCCAGTGCTTCATTTGCTGAGACTTTGGTTTCCGGTATTGCAAAAATGGTTAGAGAAGGTTATGAGACTCCAGTTCTTGTCCACTGCACAGAAGGCAAGGATAGGGCTGGTTTTGCCAGTGCTCTGATTGAAGCTCTTATGGGTGCAAGCTATGACCAAATTGTTGCAGATTACATGAAAAGTTATGAGAACTACTATGGCATAACCAAAGAAAACAATGAGCAAAAGTATGAGATCATTGTTAATAACAACATCAATGAAATGCTTAAGGTTATTGCCGGTGTAACTTCTGTTGAAGGCTTAACAGTTGAAACTCTTGAAGCTGGCGCAAGAAATTATCTTCTTTCCGGTGGCATGACAGACGTAGAAATTGATGCTCTAATTGCTGCTTTGAAGTAAGCTGGTTGAAGGAGCTTGGAAATGAGTAACTTAGTAGATTTGATTTTAGAGAAGAAGATTATCACCATTGTGAGGGGAACCTACGGGGAAGACCTGAAAAACCTTGCAAAAGCTCTCTACAAGGGTGGAATCAGATTTATGGAAGTTACTTTTGACCAAAAAGATCCAGATTGTTTAAAGAAAACAGGAGAGGCTATAAGAATGCTTAATAGCCTCTTTGATGGAGAGTTCTATGCAGGTGCGGGTACTGTCTTAAATGAGAGACAGGTCCGCACCGCCTATGAAGCTGGCGCCAAATATATCATTTCTCCAAATACAAATGCAAAGGTAATAGCTCTTACCAAAGAGCTGGGTATGATATCTATTCCAGGAGCTATGACTCCAACGGAGATTCTTCAGGCGCATGACCTTGGTGCAGACCTAGTTAAACTCTTTCCAGCAGCAACATTAGGGCTTAAGTATGTCAAAGACATCCTAGCTCCAATTAGTCACGTCAACCTCATTGCTACTGCTGGTATCACAGAGGAAAACTTCGCGGAATTTCTCAAGCTTGGTCTTAAGGGCGCCGGCATAAGTGGGCGTCTTACAGACAAAACTCTCATTGCAACTGGCAACTGGCCCGAGCTTTCTCGCAGGGCTCAGGCCTTTGTTGCTATTGCTAATCAATATTAAAATTAATACTCACCATTGCCACCAAGCTTGAAGTAGTTGGAAACTTCTTCCGGCTTGAAGATGCCCTTTTCTGTTACAATTCCTGTGATAAGAGAAGGTGGAGTCATGTCAAAAGCAGGGTAGTAGCCCTTTACACCAGTACCTTCTATTGCTGTTCTAACTCCCATTGCCTGTAAGGAGTAATTTGGATCTCTCATTTCAATGGTTACAGTGTCATAAGTTGGATGTCCAATGTCTGGGGCTCCGGATACGTAAACTGGAACATTGAAATACTTAGCACAGATTGCAATTTGGCTGGTTCCAACCTTGTTAAAGACATAACCATCTAAGGTTATTGCATCAGCTGCACAGGTGAAAACATCAACGTGTTCTTTAGCCATGACAAAGGCCGGCATATTGTCTGTGATGACGGTGGTGTCAAACCCCATCTGGGAACACACTGTTGCAGTGAGTCTGGCGCCTTGGAAGTAAGGACGGGTTTCAGGACAGAAAAGTTTAATGTTATTACCGTTCTTCTTACATTCTTTAAGCATCATTCCAACAATGGTTTCGCCAAAACACTGAGTCATTACGGTTCCGCTTTGGGGAAATTTTTCTACTAGATATTGAGCCATTTTGTTGATTTTTGCATAGCGAGCATTGTTAGCATCAACAACATGGTCGCGGATAGCCAAATCAACGCGACGGCCTTCTTCTAAGGCCTTCTTTGCAACGGGAAGGCAAGCTTCTGTTACCAGAACCATGCGTTTTTTTGTTGTTGGACGGGCATCTGAAATAACTTGAGCTGCCTTGGTCAGGTATTCCATCTGTTCTTTAGCTCCAAGATTTTTGCATTCCCAAGCGGCTAAAGCCATTCCCATTGGAGCTGCAGTGTAAGGACCGGCAGACTGTGTGACCATGTCTCTTATGGCCTGCATGACTTCTACGTGATTATTACAAACAACAAATTCTGTTTTCTGGGGATAAACGCGTCTGTCAAGAATTCTTACTTTTCCGTTGTCGTACCAAGCAACATTTTCATACTGAAGCATAAAGGCTAAATCTTTATCCTGTCTTTCCATATAAACCTCTTAAAATTATTTTTAGCAACAAATTACTGGTATATTTTTTGATTCAAATAAATCAATCCAATTTGATGGTGTTTCTTTGTTGGTGATAACCTCGTCAAAAGCCTCAAGGTCTGAAATTCTGTTTTTGGTAGAATCTCCAAATTTTGTATGATCTGCAATTAAAATATGCTTTTTGGAATAAGTTATCATGGCTTTCCTTACTGCCGCTTCACCTTCATTATCGTCCGTTGCTCCAAAAAAGGAATCAACAAAGGTTGGACTAATGAGGCAGTAGTCTGCGCAATATTTGCTAATCATTTCAACTGCAAACTGACCTATAAGAGATTCATTTCTCTTTCTTAGACGACCTCCAACAAGAATTACCTTTGCTTTTTCATCGTCTGTAAAAAGTTGAGCTATTTGAAGTGAGTTGGTCACAATCAAAGGATGTATGTCCTTTTCTTTCAGGGCTCTTGCCACAAATAAAACCGTGGTACTTGAATCCATCATTATGCAATCTTCAGATTTAATGAAAGAGCAACAATATTCTGCAAATTTTGTTTTTTCTTCCGTGAGTAGGACTTTTCTGAAAACCTGAGGAACAGAACTGTCATCATTAGCAACCCTATAAACGCCACCGTGGACTTTTCTAACGGAGGCATCAGAGTCACATATTTTTTGAAGATCTCTTCTTATGGTTTCTTCTGTGACATTGAAGAGGCTACTTAAATCTTTTACAAGGACGTAGCCATTGTAGGGGATTCTGTTGATTATTTCTTGTTGTCGTAGTTGTGACTTCATGGGTCTTAGTATAGTTTGCTTTTTCGTGCAAAACAACAAAAAAATTTAAATTTTCTTTTTTTATGTGAGCAAAACCAAATTTTAAACCCAAAAATGTGGTTTTGCTCAAATTTTTTGTTGACGGCGCACAAAAAGCATGTAAATAATAAAAGAAGCCTTTAAAGCTTGCTTAATTTTTGAGGGGATGAAAATGAATAATTACAATGAAATAAGAAATGAAATAGTAAACTATTCAAGACAAATGTATGATGAGCATCTTGTTTCTGCAACAAGTGGTAACATTAGTATTAGGCTTCCGGATAATAAGAATGCCTTTGCTATTACGCCAAGCTCGGAAAATTATGCTAGGATGACACCTGATAGAATAGTGATTATGACGGTTGATGGTGAAATTTTAAGCTGTCCGGAAGATGGTAAGCCTTCTTCTGAGTGGAAGATGCATGCTGCTCTTTATAAGAATAAAAGTGAGGTTAATGCCATAGTTCATACTCACTCTCCTTATGCAACTGCTTTTGCTGTAAATAGAGAAACTATTCCAATGATTCTCATAGAGATGAAGCCTTGGCTTGGAGGAGATATTCCACTAGCTGAATATGCCCCTACAGGCTCTGCGGAACTTGGTGTCAACGTTGCTCGTGATATTGGTTCTAAGGGTGGATGTCTGCTTGCCAACCACGGGGTGGTAGCGGTGGCTTCAAATTTGGACTTGGCTTATGTCAGAGCTAGTTATGTTGAGGATGCTGCAAAGATTTATCACATGGCTAAAACTGTTGGAACGCCATATGTAATTCAATAAAAAGTAGGTTAAAATAATGGAAAAAGGTTATACATATTCAATTTATCAAGAAGCTGCTGATTTTATTAGAAAACAGATTAGAACTACGCCTGAAGTTGCAGTTGTTCTAGGTACTGGCTGTGGCCCTTTTGCTGAGAAGATAAAAAATCCGGTGGTTATTCCTTATTCTTCAATTCCAAACTTTCCAATTACTACAAATCCTGCCCATGCTGGGAAAATGATTGCAGGGGATGTGAATGGTAAGTATGTTATTTGCATGAATGGGCGCTTTCATTTTTATGAAGGCTATACAATGGAAGAGCTAAATATTCCAGTTCATGTGTTACACGTTCTTGGAGTTAAAACCTTGGTTTTGACTAATGCATCGGGCTCGTGCAATCCAGATTTCCAGCCTGGTGACGCTATGATAATTAAGGATCATATTAAGCTTTTTGGGGGCTCTCCAATGAGAGGTCCAAATGTTCCAGAGCTTGGGCCTAGATTTTTTGGTGTAAGTGACTTGTATACTAGGGCGCTTAGGGATAAGGCAAAAGAGTGCGCAAAGAAGGCGGCTCTTAAGGTGCACGAAGGGGTTTATATGTTCTTCCCTGGCCCTCAGTTTGAGACAGAGTCTGAAATTAAAGCTGCTAGAGTTTTGGGAGCAGATTGTGTTGGTATGAGTACTGTTACGGAGGCTCTGACTGCTGCACACGTTGGAATGAAGCTGTTTGGGCTTGCACTTATTACAAACATGGCAACTGGCATGGTAGAAAATGTTGATGGCTCTGAAGTGGATGAGGTTGCAAAGAATGCAAGTGCAGCGTTCAGCCAGTATTTAGAGGATGTGATTACTGCATTTTGAGTTAGTGTAGATTGAAAATTAGATTTGAGAACCTTTAAGAATTAAGTGAAGGCCTCAACCTTTTTTCTGATGACCAGCCATAAGATACAAAGGAATAGCCAAGAGCTGAGCTATAACAGATACTGTTACCATGGCAGTGAGGTTTGTATCGTACAGAATTCCAAGAATCCAACTGCCAAGGAACCAGAAGATTCCAAAAGAACATTCAAAAATTCCGTAGCCTGTGGCTCTGCTAGCTTTAGGAACAAGTGTTGTAACGGCTGCCTTGAGGATTGATTCTTGAGCTCCCATTCCAATACCCCAAAGTAGGACTCCTACTATAACAAAGGGCAGAGAATCAAAAAGAAATACAAAAATTGCAAAAGGGGCGGACAATAGGGTGGACCATACCAGAGCTTTAACACCAATTTTGTCATACAAAAGTCCAAAGAAAAGAGCCGCAATGGCATCAATTAGCATTGCTCCTGCGTAAAGAAGTGGAAGGGTGCTACTACTAACTAGAGCTTTTGCTTGAACGTGCATAACAACCAGAGAGTAGTCAATAAAACCAAAGGCAAAGAGGCTTATGCCAGCTATATAAAAAATGAAACTTTTCTTGATTTTAAAGGGAAGATATTCTTTAGGCTCGGGCTCAAAGTGTTCTGGGTTGGGAAATTTGTGTTTAGTAATTAAGAGAAGTATGATGGTAATGGCGCCAGGGATGGCCAAGAAGGCAAAGCTGGTGGAATAGAGCTCAAATTGCGAGCAGTCGGTCTTAAAGAACATTACTACATAAAGTAGTACCGGACCTAGAAAGGCGCCAATTTGGTCTAGTACTTCTTGGAGACCAAAACTTTTCCCTACACCTTCCTGGCTTGCCGCAAACGACATGATGGTATCCTTTGCAGGTTTTTTAATTGCTTTGCCCATGCGTTGCACAACTAGGAGCGCACAAGCTGCAATCCAGCCGTTTTCACTTACCAGTGCGAGGGCAGGTACGGCTACAATATCCAGCACATAACCCAAAATTGTCATGGGCCAGTAGTACTTGGTTTTGTCTGTAATCTTCCCAAACACGTAGCGCATAGAATAACCAATCAGCTCGCCTAATCCCGATACAAAACCGATGGCTCCTGCACTGGCTCCTAGAAGGGATAAATAGGCTCCTCTTATGCTAGAGGCCCCCTCATGGGTCATGTCTGAAAAGAGGCTGACTATTCCAAAAAGAATAATAAAAAACATAGCTTGCGATAGTCTAACTTTGTGTTTATTCTTCATTTTTTCATTCTCATTTACAATCTAGGCCATTATTTTTGCAGTAGTGATAGGCAATGCGGGGTGAGTGATCTCTCACGTAGATAATTCCGCATTTAGTGAAACCATTCTTTTCTATTAGTTTTTGCATGATTAAGTTATCACTATGTGTATCAATTCTTAGGTTATCAGAAAGTGTCTTGCAGTAATTGATTGCAAAATCAAAGATGCCATGTACTGTGCCGTCGCTGGCAATTCTGTGGATGGTGAGATAGGGCTCGTGGTTCAGCCACTTTCCACCTTCTATGATTTCATAGGTTGGATCTTCACTGGAAAATAGGGCAAACACGCCGTGAATGCCGTTTTTGTCATATATAACTTTGCAAGCCTTTTGGTCTATATCAGCCTTTATCAGCTCCGCTGTGGGGTAGGAATGCGCCCACTGGTTTGGATTGTTTGTTCTGACCATAAAGTCTTGGGCGTAGCTATAAATTTCCATTACTCTATTAAGATCTTGTTCTTTTGCAGCTCTCAGTTCCAACATAGGCCAAAGAGTAGCTTTCTGCACTGTTTAGTGTCAAGTTTCTACAAGAAAGGTTTTGATTGTTTTTCTTGTAAACGACTACTTAAATGGAAGGTTGCGTGAAAATAGCTCTCTCGTTCCTTGAAATTTAAATGTTTTTTAAATTTTCAAGGAATTACTCTATCAGGTAATGTCATTCACTAATAATTTAGATTTTTCTCAATTACATTAAATAGTTTAGATACAATGTAATTCATTATAAAATAAAAAATTCCTGCAATGAAGATTGGCATGGTTGAGAAGATTCTTGAAGATGAGGTTTGTGCCACTCTAAACAGTTCTATAACTCCAATGGTAGAGGCAAGAGCTGTATCTTTAACAAGTGTTACAACCTCATTTCCCAGGGAAGGCATTACCGTCTTTATAAGCTGTGGTAATATAATGTGAAAAAAAGTATTGCTTTTGGAAAGCCCAAGAACCCAGCAGGCTTCATACTGTCCCTTATCAATAGCTTGAAAGCCAGACCTGTAGATTTCAGCAAAATAGGCACTGTAATTGATAGTGAAAGCAATTATAGCAGCCGTAAAGCGTTGGAATGAAAATCCAAAGATATAATATGGGGCAAAATAAAAGAAAATTAGCTGTAAAATAAGAGGAGTTCCTCTCATAATTTGGATATATAAGTCCACAAGAAAAGAAAGAATCTTAATCTTACTCATCTTCCCTTTGCAGACAATAAAACCCAAAGGCAACGAAAATAAAAGAGTAAGATTAAATATTTTCAAAGAGACCAGCATTCCCTCTGACAGTTGCAAAAGAAGGTTTGCCATCTTATTTTCCTACAACGGTGATATCGGCTCCAAACCACTTTATTGCAATTTCAGCTAACGCACCATCTTTAGCCATCTCATTAAGAACCTTTTGCACAGCATCTCTGAGGGCAATATCCCCTTTCCTGAAACCTATTCCGTATTCTTCATTTGAAAGACCTTCGTCAAGAATCTTGAATATTTCCTTGCCAGATCTTGCGATATTATCATTAGCTACCAAAAGGTCCATGATTACTGCATCAACGCCACCAATCTCAAGATCCATCAAAGCGGTAAGATTGTCTTTGAATTCTACTACCTCCTTGACGCTCTTTTTAAAACCTTCCGTATCTTCAATTGCATCCTCCGCAGAAGAACCCGCCTGCACTCCAATTATCTTACCCTTCAAGTCTGCCAGCGTGTTAAACCCTGAAGAAAGCTTCACCACGGCCACCTGCGCATTATTCACGTATGGCTCTGAAAACGTCATGGCCTCAAGTCTCTCTTCTGTAATTGTAAAGCCATTCCAAATGCAATCGATATTGCCGGTCTGAAGTTCCTGCTCCTTAGCCGCCCAGTCTATAGGTTGCGTTATAAGCTCCACTCCAAGTCGTTTGCAGACCTCCTTCGCAACGTCAATATCAAAGCCCACAATTTCTCCATTTTCATCCCGATACCCCATGGGAGGAAAAGAATCATCAAGTCCAAGCACAAACTGCCCTTTCTCTAGTACTTTATTTAGTGAATTATCAACAGAAGCATCTTCTTTTGTTCCACCTGCAAAAAGAAAAAAACCTACAAAAGTAAGTAATAGAAAACATGCAAACTTCTTCATTAAATATCTCCTTCCCAAGTTTTTTTAGGATGAAGTATAGGGATTTTTAACTTGCATGAAAAGTGTATTTTAGCAAAAATATTGCATAAATATGCGAACTTTTCTCAAGCGAAAAGTAACAGCACAACTTAAGGTTTAAAACGAGTGGGGAAATCCGCAATTGCAGAACAATTTACATTAAAGGACTATTCCCGGAAAACTCGCACTAGGCTACGAAATCACGCTTTCTTCGTTACTTGATAGCAAGGTTAATGACTTTTGTCTCTTGAGAGGCAGCACTTGTCATGGAATTTAATAACAGAGATTCATAAATGAATTGGAAGAGATAAATTATGAAGAAAAACATTATTGTTCTATTCAAAGCTCCTTGCTTCTGTGGGGAGCTTTCATTAAAGAGAAAGACACCAGCTATTGAGTTCATCATGATGCAAAATCATATAGGCCTTGTTGGCAGTCTTGTGACAGATGCCGTACTTTTTAAGGATATCAATGCGCCATTTGTCTATCAGGTCTGGGGTGATTTCAGTCATTTTCTTCTTTCCAAGGATTGGAAGAATTTTGCCTTCCAGAAGGGCCGAGCAAAGTCCTTGAACAGGACCTCTTTGGTTTGTTCTTCAAAGAGTGTGCCTTCCTTGTATTTTTTGAGAACGTAGGCACTGGCCTTAGCTTTGTTGGAAATCCTTCTATAAACACTTTAAACAGGTTGGCTTCTGCTAAGGTGAGGAAATTAAATATTCACTAGGCAAAGTAAAAGTCATCTTAAATTGCCATTTTTAGCCCCAAAAAGATGACTTGTCATCTTTATACCCCTAAAACAAGCAAGAAAAGATGACTTTTGCAAAGAATATAGTCAAGTGTTGGCTAGGGACAAGTTGAATTAATTTAAACGTAAGAACCTTAATTCTAGGGGGAAGTCCAAGAAATGAGGCTTTGCTTAGAACGGTTATTTTTTTTATCAGACCAAACAAGGCAATTAGCAAACCAATGACAGTAAAAACAATCATCAAGATTTCATAATCACTCATAGGCACACCTCCTATCATCAACGCTTGGGAAGAGTTTGGTGAAAACTGTCATTAGGTTAAGTGTTGATATAACTTATTGCAATATAACGAATTAAAAAACCACTGCAAAAAATGCTTCATAGTTTATCCTTTAAGAAGATTCATAAATGAATTGGAGGGGATAAATTATGAAGAAAACTATTACAGTACTGATGATGGTACTGATGGTAGCAATGCTGTTCGTGTCATGTGATAACAACGCAAAGGAACCTAAAACAACGACCTATAAGGTTGGAGATACCGGTCCTTCGCGGTGGCCTTTTTCTTTATCTAAGGGGTACAAATATGAAACTCAGTAATCCAAAACTCAGCCTTCTATGAAAATAATCTGCACTCAGCCAATTGGTTGCAACCTCGTAATATGGTTAATTATTTATAAAAAAAGTTAAAAGGGTGAAAAGGTTATAAGCGACTCTTAATTACGCTTTAGGCTCAGAGGGATTACTATGAAACAAACGCTTAACATTTTGATTATTACCATTTTACTGTGTCTGTTTACAGCATGTGCAAGCACAGAGAAAGTATCTTCTTCTATTTCTGTTGAACCAACGGTAACAAAGGAAGAGGCTGTTCCTTCAGACCAGATAATCTTCAACGGAGACAGCGGGAATTTCCACCTTATTCTCTCAAAGATAGACATGAGCGCAAAGCTCTATTACTATGGAGAGCAGATTAAAGAAGGTTACTGGACAAGTGCAAGTGCCTCCGTTGGTGCAAACCTGCTCATTTTTATTGACGAGAAACCTGCAGATCTTTTCCTAAATGTAACAGACAACGAGTACAGAATCAGCGTTTCTTGGAATGGAGTTAGCGATACTCTTCGATGTCCGTTCAACTCTTGGTACAGCAAGTTGAGAAATTTTACCTCTCTTAAAGAAAGTGATGGCGAGATCCTCTTCTATGGAGCCTCGAATTTCGCATATTGGACTACAATGCAAAGCGATCTCTCCCCATTCCTTGTCCATAATCACTCCGTTGGAGGACTTTCTGATAAACAGCTCCTGGCTTCTGCAGACAAACTTCTCTATCCTTACAACCCATCTATTATTGTGCTACAGCCCAGCTCCAACGATTACAATGGTTTCAACAATTTTACAGACGAAGAAGCTATAATTCAAAGTCTGATGGCTATAAAAATTGAGATGTATGAGGAATATCACAAGAATCTTCCTAATGCAAAAATAGTCCTCCTCTCAGGCTTTCCAACAGTCAAAAAAGCAGAACTTACTTCTATTATCCTGAAGGTCAACGAAAGGATAAAAGCCTACTGCAATGAAAATTCTGATTGGATGATGTACGTTGAGACTGCAACTCTTACCTATGACACGGAAACGGGTGAATACCGAGAGGATTATTTTTTAGAAGATAAGCACCACCTTACTCCTCAGGCCAAAAAGATTCTTGCAAGCAATTACCTTCTACCTGCACTTGAAAGCCTCAATGCAGTAAAGGGCTACAGCGTCAACGAAAGCGAAACTTTAAACCTATATCCCTCAACTGACAGCATTCCTTTCTATGAAGAAGGTGCAGATTCTCCATACCTCAAAAGCTATATTGTCAATTCCGATACTCCTACAAAAGCAATTATCATCTTCCACGGTGGCGGATTTGTATCACGTTCAGTTCCCAAGGAGGGCGAAGACATTGCTTCATATTTCACCTCTGTCTGTGGCTATTCGTGTTTCGTTTGCTATTACAGAATCAATACCGATTATAGGGGAATCATAAGCGACAGCATAAGAGCTGTAAAATACATAAGAGCAAATGCAAAAAAATTTAACATAGACCCCAATGAAATCTGTCTAATGGGTTTTTCTGCAGGAGGTTCTCTTTCACTCTTGGAAAGTGAACACTACAACGATGAAGAATATCTCTTTGGCGACGAGCTCGACTTAGTAAACGGTCGCCCAGATTATCTTTGCCTCCTCTATCCTGGTTCTAGTTTTATGTCACAGACAAAAAACAGATTCTTCCGTTCTTTCCTTTCAGACGATCTTCTTGCACATTACAACCCAGAGTTAAACATCACCAACGATATGCCGGAGATATTCATTGCGCACGCACAGAATGATACTACCGCCCCAATTGAGCAAACCTACAGTCTCTATAATGCTCTTAAGGAGAAGGGCGTGAATGTGGAATTTACCGCCTTCAGTTCCGGAGGCCACGGCTTTGCACTTGGCAACAATGCTGAAAATGTACAGTGGCGTTATCTTTTCCAAAAGTGGTTTGACGAAAGATAAAAATATAATCATATCCACTGTGCTGATTGGGCTTTTTAGTTTTAGCTCGTAGTTAGCAAATTTAGGAGCTTTTGCTAACTATTTTGCTAACTATTCTGCGGTTTAATAACTGGGATAGTTCCTCGTGGTTAAGATAATTCTATTTCTTTGGGGTATGCTGCGTAATTTCTTGTATCTTCACGGGTTTTATGTGATAGAATTCAGTTGAGAAGATGGTTTTGGAGGACGTGTGAAGAAAAGTTTTATCTCTTTGCTCATTG
>CAVCYP010000038.1:0-15620 GCA_963606545.1 Sphaerochaetaceae bacterium | reverse complement strand
TGCCGGCATGAATATTAGGGAAAATCAAACAATCAAAATCGCCTGAATACGGACACTTGCTCTCCTCCCCCCTTGTCCACTTGCCAACTTAGAGTTAACTGCCAAGTAACAACTCCTCGCTAACTGGTAAGACCAGTATATTAGGTGTATTAGGTTGCCGTCAAGCAAAATTTATATCTTTTTTGCATACCCCCTATTTATGTAGCTTGTTGCCTACAACCGAGCATTCCTTTATAATTGGTATGGTTGTAAGACCAGTTAGCTAAATTGGGAGAAAAAATGAGCAACAAAAAAGCCTCTTCAATCAATCTTTCACCAGTTCCAACCCAGAAGGCATCGGAATCTATCTATCAGCAAATATCGGAATTAATTATGAGTGGCCAGCTGGCTCCTGGAGATAGGCTGCCGTCTGAGCGTGCAATGATGGAGCAGCTGCAGAGGTCCAGGCCTACAATTAGGGAGGCGCTGAGGATGTTGGAGAGGGCTGGGTTAATTAAGACCATTCCAGGGAGCAACGGGGCAATTGTCACGGAGCCGTCCACGACTTCTTTTGAACAGCCTCTGGAAAATATGATTGCTATGAATAAGATATCGCCAAGTGAGCTACTGGAGGTTAGAGAGCTCTTTGAGAAAACGGCTGTCCAATGGGCCGTTGAGAGGAGAACGGAGGAGAACCTTCAAGAGTTAAAAGAGGCTATTGAAGCTTCAGAGAAAGTTGGCGATGACTTTGCTGAGTTTGTAAAGCACGACGTGGCTTTCCATACTGCCATTGCAAAAGCTGCTCACAATGAGCTTGCCGGTATGATCAGCAAGGTTTGCCATCAGATGGTGCTTTCAATTCTCAAAAATTCCTATGAGAGCAAAAACGCAAAGCAAAAGAAAGAAATGATGGACAACATCAAAAAATCTCACCGTCTCATCTACCAGTCCGTCCTTGAGCAAGACGTTGACGCTGCCTACGAAAACATGAAGGCTCATATTGATTTCTTCTCCGGTGATTTAAAATAACTACTTTTACTATAAAAAATTATATTAAAAGGGCTACCTCATTCCTGAAGTAGCCCTAAAGTCAAATCAAAATCAAAGATGATATAATGGATTTATGCAAGATGTAAGCATCCAAAGGTTGCAGCCATAAGGGCAGCAATTGTTCCAAATAGGAAGGCTCCAGTCCAAATTGAACCAGTCTTTCTATAGCAGAAGGTACTTCCAACACCAGCTACGAACATTCCAAGTGGCATACCCCAAAGTCTAGTAAGGTCAGTTCCCCAAGATGGGAGTCCGTATACGCCAGCGCCCTTTGCTGTCTGGCAAATATGCTCAATGCAAACCAACAATGTGACAGCAGCAGCATTCAAAAGACCGTTGAAAAGCATCTGAACAATCATGTCAGTTGTCTCTCCCTTTCCAAGGGAAGGAAGTCTTCTTTCAACGTTCATACTAATAGCCGAGAAGCAGAAACAAATAACCCAAATAATAATAATATATGGAATATAGTAAACAACCTTTCTGGACTGAACAGCTCTAATACCAAAGAACAAACAGTAGAAATCGGTTCTGAGCACCTGTCTCTGAATTGTCAAGTAAGTATAGGTAATAAGTATAGTTACCACTGAAAGTAAAGCGGCCTTTCCAACAAGCTTGAAATCAATTTTAGGATTATTTGGAGTTGTCAAGCCATAATCCCAGAGCTTTGCCTTCTGCTTCTTTCCATCGGTAAAGATGAACAGAAGAAGCATCAGACCACCAACAATAGTAAGCGCAATCACAACTGCCAGCGATATGTTTGTAAATCTAAGGCGGAAAATGCCCTTTTCAACGTTAGAATAAGCACTCTTTGCGCCAAAAAGCCCATTTATACCTAAGTTTGCAAAATAAGTTGTCAAGAAAGGAACGAATACGCCAACGCCAACACTAAGCCAGAACCCAAACTTTCTAAGCCCGATATTTCTTGGAACAGGCTGTCTGAGAGAACCAAAGAATGGAACTTGATCTAGCAACATACAAAGGGTAGCACAAACAAAGGCAACGAAAGCAAATACGCCAATCATGCCCATGACATCCTTCCACATCCAAATTTGATTAGAAGAATCAATTGGATTTGGGCAATCTACAATAGACTGAGCAAACTCAAGCTGATATCCTATTGCAGTAGAATTGATGAATGCAGCTTCGTGAATCATGCCATCAATAAATACATGCTGATAAATATTGCCTTCACTGTCTGTATAAACCTTACCGGTCTCTACGACAGTTGAATTAGGATCAACATTAGCGCCCTTTGTGCTAAAGAAACTGTAAGCCGTTTTCAAATCTTTTTCGGTTGTTCTCAGTTTATCTGCAGTACCCCACTGCCACATGACATTTGTCAAATATTTGTAGGCTTTTGCAGATGCACCCATTGGTTCACAAAGAATCAATCCTTTTGCGTTAATTACAGCAGCTGCTGCAGTTGCTGAGTTACATCCCATTGAGTGTCCACCAATTAAGATATTTGAACTGTCTACATATGGTAAATCTTCAAGATATTTTGCCATAGCAACAGGAATTAAGTTATTTGAAGGATTCATCATGGTATTTGCATTAGGGTCAGCTGTTGATAAAGGCTCTGCAAACTCACCATCACCAGAACCATAATTATCAATTGAAAGAACTACAAAGCCACGTCTGGCATACTCAACAGCCCAAGACTCGTGGTTTCTTGCATTTCCCGAATATCCATGCAAGCACAAATAAGCTGGTGCAGGTGTAGCATTTGTCGCATTCTTTGGAGTGTACAGCAATGCCGTATATTCTTTACCATCATCTCCAGCTAATACTACATTCGTGATTCTGACATTACCCCAACCGGTAATAACTCCCCAGTTTAACAGGGAAACAATAATTAAAATTCCAAGCGTTATAAGAAAACCAATAGTAGATTTCTTAAGCTTTCCTTCTGTTCTATCCATACAGACTCCTTTTTTTGACGGCTCCTCAAAGCCTTCTTTTTTTGTACCAGGGCGTCTTAAGGAAATTATTACTTGGCCTTACCAGTGTACCATGTTTTCACCATATGTCAATTTTTGTTTTTTGAAATTTTTTTCCACTTTTCTATGGGAAAAGTTATTTGTTCCTTTTTCATCAAAAATTAGAACAAAAAGGAACAAATTATTCCTTTTTAACTAAAAAATAGTAAAAAAAGGAATATTCCTGATGAGCCTTTATTTTATTGTCTGCACTTCTACCTTTACCATCATCTTGACTTTTTTGCAATTTTGTGGTATACTATTGATAAGTTGTTTGGCCATACGGAGATTCAGCCCTCGTGTCGCGATAGAGGGAAGGTCCAGGTACCATTGCTGGCTTTGTATGGGACAATCTGAGTGATGTACAACACTGGATTGCCGTTTGAAGTTTGAGATTCTTGTTTGAAGTGGTTAGCAGGACACGCAAATTCGTTCCACTTAAGCATTGGCGGGCCGCAGGCACTGTGTGGAAGTTTGTGTGGGCAGTTACGTGAGATATCGCACGATGAACTGTTTAATGTAAGTTTAGGGTTTTTTGTTTTGAGTTTGAGTTTAAGTTTTTAGCGTTTATTTCAATTTATTACTATTTCATTACTACTTTAATTTCTTAATTCGGTTAAGGGTAAGCTTTTAGCTTATTCTCTTATCTTGTCGTCCCTCTTACCAGAGAGGTGTAATTTGGAGCAGCACTATGCGCAAGAATTCAGAAATTGAACTGGCCTGCCTATGTCAGAGCCAGGCGGACAAGTTCGCCCTTTATCTTAAGGACGAAAATGACAAACTTAACAAAAATCAGGAGCCAATGGTCCAGCTCTGCTATCCAGTAGAGAAAAAAGATGATCAGGACGCCTTTAATGACTTCTTTCAGTCGCCCTTTAGAGTGAAGAAGTTCTCACATACCTTCAACGGCCTCTTTGCCGTCAACCTCACGGACTACCTAGATATCCCCTCCAACACCATGCTAACTAAACTGCGTGATTACACGGAAGAAAACCCCAACATCCACTTCATCCTCTTTGCCTATACCGATACTAAAAGCATTGCTGATAACTTCAGTAAAAAGCTTTTCAAGCTTTTTAGATCCAGCTCTCGCCCACTAGTTAATTCCTCATTTCAAATGGAGTTAGCTATCACAGCCAAAGCTCAGAAAGCTGAGAGAAGCTTTGGTTATTAAGGAGGCAATATGGAAAAACGAATTTTAGCAAAAGGCGCCGATTTTTTAACTGAAGATGCTTTTCTCGCCCATAGTGTCACAGTGGATGCCACAGCCGATAAACTTGAGTATACGGGAATTCCCTTGGATTATCTTGGGGAAAATCGGTATGCAAGCACCCGCAAAGAGCAGCACACAATTATAGTTGGCGATACCGGGTGCGGGAAAACGCGTAGGCTGATTGTGCCGGCTATCAAGCTAATTGGGAAGACGGGGGAGTCTATGATTATATCGGACCCAAAGGGCGAGCTGTACCAGAAGACGTCGCAGGGGCTGAAGGCCAAGGGGTACGAAATTAGGGTGCTCAATATGCGTGAACCCAGAAATGGGGATAGGTGGAATCCGTTGGAGTTGATTGAGACCATGTACAAATCTGAGGACGAAAATATGCGGGATAAGGGGCTGATTATGTTGGATGAAATCATTGACCAGATGGCAACTTGTATAGAGTCTTCAAAAGACAAGTATTGGGAGACGGTGAGCAAGCAGTTTATCAAGGCTACCGCGCTGACAATCTTGGATTATGCGCCGGAGGGCTCGTTGAATTTTAGAAATCTTGCCCTTGCCTGCAATGATATTATGTCTTCTCTATGCAAGAATTTAGATAACAATTCCAGCTCTACGGAGGATGAGGACTATTCAGAAAATGACCATTTCATATGCTTTTATGAATGCCTCCCAGCCGACTCTCTCATTAGGCAAAATTTTGCCAGTACGGTATGCGTGAACCATCCAACTACCATGTCCTGCATCTCTACTACAATGCTTTCCATAGTAAACATGTACACTAGGCAAGAAAGCATCAAATTCCTCTTCTCCAAAACTGACTTTGATATCCGCTCTCTAGGCCAAAAAAGCATTGCACTCTACATCCTTTTGCCGGACGAGCTTCTCACCCTCTACCCTCTTGCAACTCTTTTTGTAAGCCAGATTTACTCGGTACTTATAGACCTAGCTTTTACCAACGGCGGCACCCTACCCAACAAAGTAAACTTCATCCTTGACGAGTTCGCAAACTTCACCAGAATGCCCAACATTTCCAGCATGCTGACTTCTTCCAGAAGTAGAGGAATCCGATTTTTCTTGGTGGTTCAAGACATAGAACAGCTACGTCTTCAGTACGGAGATGCTGCTTCCTCCATTGTGTACTCCAACTGTCCAAACCTAATTTTCATGGGTTGCAGAAATGTTACCTTCTTAAAAGAACTTATGGAACTTAGTGGACTTTACACAGAGGCCTACACAGGAATCTCTAGGCCCTTAATTTCCATAAATGATCTTCAATGTCTTGAAGTGGGAGAAGCCTTCATCTATGTCAGAAGTTGCAATCCTAAACATAGCAAGTTTCCAGATTACACGAAAGTCGATTTTGGAGAAGCTTTAAGCGAGAGTTTCTGCACACCACCGGAGAATCAGGCTCTCCTAGATAAACCGCTTAATATTTGGAAAGTGTTTTCAGGAGAAATTACGAAAGAAGATTCTCATGCTGACGACGCTAAAAATATTGTCAGAAGAAATTCTATATACCTAACAAATGAAATCTTGGCGTTCATGCAGGATTTGTTGAAAAAGCCAGAGCTGGAACTAGAAGATTCTTCAGAGCTGCAGATTCAAAACAGATTGCTTAAGCAATGCTTGCGAGCTCTTGCTAGTAAATATCGGGTTGAAGCGTTTGAGGCAACTACCTACTTGAAGGATTGTATTTCTGAGCCCGATGAATTTGATGATTTGGATTCTGACCAGTTATTTTAATTAATTTAGCAAGGAGATCTTATATGCAGAACGAAAAAGAAAACTTCATTTTTGGAAACCTTTGGGCTGAAGGGCTTGTCGTGTTGAACGAACAGAGAATTATTTATATCAATGACGCAATAACCAGCAAACTTGCTGTGGGCTTCAATTTATCAATACTGCAAATGGAAAAAGAGGACAGTGAGTCCGATATCACTGTCTACATTAACTCCCCTGGTGGAGACGTGACTGCCGGCCTATCAATTATTGACACTATGTCCACTATAAGTTGTGATGTTAGAACAATTTGTGTTGGCATGGCCGCCAGCATGGGTGCTTTAATTCTGATGTGTGGCACCAAGGGGAAACGGGAAATTCTACCCCATTCTTACGTACTGATTCACCAGATTCTCGCCGGTCTTGGAAATGGTCTTATGCAGGCAAGTGACATTGAAATCTTCTCGGCAACCCTTACTAAGAGAAAGCAGGCTCTGTCAAAGCTGATTGCAGAACACACTGGCCAGAGCCTTGAAAAGGTCATCCAAGACTGCGAGAGGGACTACACCCTCTCCAGCCACGAGGCCCTTGCCTACGGCATTGTAGACAAGATTATTGAAAAGCATAAATAGGTTATTTCAAGAGGATTTTGATTATATTCTCAAGGTGTTCAGTGTTCATGGGGTGTGCTTCGCTTTCAAAGGTTGTAATGAGATTGTTGCCAGAAGTTACCCCATGTCTGGCATATTTTTCAAGTTTACATAGTGTTTGTTCCAAGTATCTGGGATCACTCATTCTGCCAAAGTGTTCCCAGTAGTATTCCTTTTTGGTACGAGGATTTAACACCAGAAAATCCGGATAACAAATTATCCGTTTCTTGCTTATGAATGCTGCTTCATAGTGATAAGGAATTCCAGCGTCAAAGAGTTTATTGGCAATAATCAGCTCACTTTTGGAGCGTACATACTCCCCTCTTTTTGTTTTAAATATAAGGTCCATTGGATAATCCGATTTTTCGTGTACCATAGCTTGCCATCTTCTTGCATATTCTGCATCAAAGCTTTGGATTGGCTTGATTAAGGGTTTGAGCTCTGCTGGGAACTCCTCATAAATTTTGGTTAAATTGAATTTTGCCTCCGCAGTATTTAGTTTTGTTATGCACTGGTCCATTACCTCTTTTCTAGACTTTATTGCATCGTAGGCTTGTTGGTCATAGCGCTTTTGTGCGAGTGCTGCAATTAGTGGAGTTTGGCTTTTGTTGAGGTATTTGCGTGGGGTGCTATTATCAATGTATTGAAAAAAACGCAATCCTCCAGAACTTTTCGTTATTTCAAGCTTTCCCTCTGGTGCAGAGGCTTGCCGTTGGGCAATCTGTTGCATTACGGAATTTGAGTATCGGGAAATCTGTATCAATCTTCTAATTTGCTCCTTCATTGGCAGCCTCCTAAGTTAAAGGTGACATGAAATTAGCCAGGAGGCAAGTTAAAAATACTAACAACTGTTCCAAAAGGCCGTTGTTTTTTTATTTTGCGACGGTTTTTGTCTCAAAACTACAATTTTGTGGGCTTTTGCGACAAACCAGGACCTAGATAAAGAAATTATCAGCCCTTAACCGCGCCGGCGGCTACGCCTTTGAGGATGTGCTTCTGGCAACAGAGACAAATAGAGCTAAAACAATAGCAAAAGAGGGATAATAAATATCGGGATTGGGGTATAATTTAAGCTATGGGTAAAGTTGAGATAATTCAGTATAAACAGATTCAGGGGATGTCGCTTTTTTTGAATAAGGTGGAGTATAGGACGCCGCATTTGCATCCAGAATGGGAGCTGATTTGGATTTTGGAGGGGAAGTTGGATATCAAAGTGGAGGACTCTACCTATTATGCCACCAAAAACAATATAGTTCTCTTCCCGCCTGGGACTGTGCATGAGCTTAATGCAAAGACAGAGGCTTCAACTTTTCTCTGCCTGCAAATGACGCCCAACTTCTTAAATATTCCAAGTGGGGTTACAACTGAAAGCTTATTTCCTCAAGAATATCTCACGCCACAGCAAATAATTAATATCAAGAAGACTCTACTTGAAATTGCAAGTTTCTACTTTAACCAGCCACCACTTTACCAGATGTTCTGTGCCGGGCAGTGTAATCTGCTCCTGCATGAGATTCTACAGAAAATGCCCACCAAAACTCTCAGCGCGGAGGAGCTATCCACCCAAAAGAAAAAGACCGATAGGCTTAATAGGCTCATAAACTATGTAGAGCAGCACTATGCCGAGAAAATTAAGCTAAGCGACTTTGCAAAGCTTGAAGGTGTAACTATGAACTACCTCTCACACTTTGTGAGAGCTTCGCTTAATCAGAACTTTCAGAGCTATGTGAACTTGGTTAGGTTCCACGCAGGTTGCAAGCTAATATCTACACAGAAGTATAAAATGATGGATGTTTGCAGGCTAACTGGTTTCTCGGATTATAAATATTTTTCCAACAGTTTTAAACTTCACAGCGGACTTACCCCTGAAGAGTACTCGCAAAGTATAGCGCACAATAAGCTCAGCCTTACCACAGAAAGTATTACCACAGAGAGAAATCTAAGCCCGCAGTCCAGCGAGAGAATTTTAACTAAGGCGGAGAGTCTGGAGATTATCGGGCTGATTAAAGCGCTTTAGGCTAAAGCTAGGCAAACAGCGGCGCCACGCAGTTCACGTATTTCAGCCAGGTCTCATAGGCAGTCAAATAGCGCTCGTGGGCTGCCAAGTTGGGCTCTGCGCTCTTGCCTCTCTGCAGCTTCACGTGGGTGCGCGTTATCTGGTCTATTGACTTCACCTCGCCACTAGCCTTCTGTAGCGCAAACAGAGCCTGAAGCGCCGCCCCAAACGCAGCCGCCTCCGGATTAGCCGGACAGACAACGGGTAGCCCAGTTACGTCCGAAACCATCTGACGCCACAAAGAACTCTTTGCACCGCCTCCAATTAGCTTAATGCTCTGAGGCTTAAAGCCCAGCTCCAAGAACGCCTCCAGTCCATACTTCATAGCATAAACCGATGCCTCCATGGCGGCCCTGCAGAGGTTCTGTGCTGTAGTGTTATTGGGCGTGAGGCCAAAAATGCACCCGTTCCCATTTGGGTAGTTTGGCGTCCGCTCGCCGTTAAAATATGGGAGCATAAAAATACCTTCAGCGCCAAGTGGAGAACGCTCTGCGGCCCTATTGAAGGCCTCCAAGTCTTTGCCAAACAGATTTCTTGTCACCTCTGACGATACTGTGCAGTTCATGGTGCAAAGAAGTGGGAGCCACTGACCACCCCGCTCTCCGCTTGAAGAACAGAAGGTAGAAAGCCTACCCTTTTTATCTATTACAGGAGTTGAACTTACCCCATACAAGGTGCCACTTGTGCCCATGCTCATGGTAAGATCTCCGTCAGAAACAGTACCGGTTCCAATGGCGCCCATCATGTTGTCTCCGCCACCAGTGCTTACAGGAATACCTTCAGGAATTCCAAACATGGCGGAGGCGCTAGCACAGGTGTTGCCAATGATGGCCTCTGATTGGTGAAGTGGGGGAAGGCATTGTTTGAGGTCTCTGTCTGGGTCTATAGCCTTTAAGACTTCATTGGACCAAGTAAGAGCTTTCACATCAAAAAACCCTGTTCCAGAGGCATCGCCATATTCCATGGAAGGCTTGCCGGTTAGGACAAAGTTCAGATAATCATGGGGAAGCATAATCCATCTCATTTTGCTATATAGAGTTGGCTCATGCTTTTTAAACCAGAGAACTTTAGGAGCCGTGTAGCCAGTTTTGATTTCAGTGCCAGAGGCCATTTCAGCAACGCACGCACTACCAGGAGCCACACCAGCTACGCTTCTAACAGACATATTAATCTCATTACATTCGGCTACGGTAGAGGTATCGCACCAAAGTTTTACTGGGGCCAGCACCTCACCGGAGGCATCCACAGGGACAAAGCCATGTTGCTGACCAGAAACACCAATGGCCTGAATGCTCAACTTAAGCTCAATAGGCACTTGGTCAAAACAGTCCTTTAGGGCATTAATCCACCAAGAGGCCTGCTGCTCTCGCGAGCCATCTTCTTTGCAAATAAGATCATGCTTTGAAGAGGTCAAAGACAGCACTTTTTTGTCAGTGCTGTCATAGATTAAAACTTTTGTACTCTGAGTGCCGTTATCAATCCCACACGTTATCATAATCTCAAAATCTCATAATCTCAAAGCTCAACCAAACATATAAGAGTTAAGAAGATTGTTCAAATACTCCTGTTTACCGCTGACAAGAGCCGGCTGAGCCTTTGTGCCGTATTCAGCAAGAGTGGCAAAATCAAGCTTACCCTCTTCAAACTGTTTACCAAGCCCTTCATCAAATGATTTATATCTATTTTTAATGAAAGCATCAAATTTACCATCACTTATCATCTTGTCTGCAATTTCAAGACCCAAGGCAAAAGCATCCATTCCACCAATGTGGGCAATAAACAAATCCTCTAGGTCAGTTGAATTTCTTCTTCTCTTGGCATCAAAGTTCAAACCACCTTTTAAGCCACCAGCTCTAAGAATTACAGCCATTGCCTGAGCTGTTTCATAGATGTTAGATGGGAATTCATCCGTATCCCAGCCGTTGAACTGATCGCCTTGGTTTGCATCTACAGAGCCCAGCATTCCGTTGTCTGCACAGACCTGAAGGTCATGACTGAAAGAATGACCTGCAAGAGTCGCGTGGTTTGCCTCAATATTGCACTTAAAGTCTTTCTCAAGGCCCTGTGCCTTAATGAAAGCAATGGCCGTCTCTGCATCATAATCATACTGGTGCTTGGTTGGTTCCATTGGCTTTGGTTCAATGAGAAAAGTCCCCTTAAAGCCAATTGACCGTCCATAATCTCTGGCCATTCTGAAAAACTGCCCAATGTGATCTTTTTCCCTCTTCATATCTGTATTGAGCAGAGTCATATAACCCTCTCTACCACCCCAAAAAACGTAATTCTCGCCACCAAGCTCAACGTTAACATCAAGGCAAGTCTTAACCTGAAGCGCAGCCCTTGCAACCACATCAAATTCTGGGTTTGAAGCCGCACCATTCATATATCTTGGATTGCCAAACACATTTGCGGTATTCCAGAGTAATTTTACCCCCGTAGCCTTCTGCCGCTCCTTCAAAAGCGCAGCTACCTTGTGATAGTTCTCTACATACTTCTTTGGATCTTCATCCTCTGCAACAATATCCACATCATGAAAACAATAATACGGCGCCCCAATCTTCGTGAAAAACTCAAAAGCCGCATCTGCCTTTTTCTTTGCCGCCACCAACGGGTCCGCGTCATTCCACGGGAAAACCATAGTTGGCTTGCCAAACATATCTGTACCATCGGCACAAAAACTATGCCAATAAGCAATTGCAAACCTCAGATGGTCCGCCATCTTCTTGCCCGCAACCACCTTCTCTGCATCATAATACTTAAAAGCAAACGGATTATCTGACCCCTTGCCCTCAAACTTAATCTTTCCAATCCCCCTGAAATACTCTTCATTACCCACAAAGTAATCTGCCATATCTACCTCCAAGCCGATGCCTAAATATTACCACAGCAAAGAGTGAAATCAAGTTATTTTTAAATATTTTTTTGTATTATATACACTTATAACAACTTTGACTAATCTAAAGAGCAACTTTGTCTAATTATAAGTCTCAAAACTACACTACCCAATTAGCTTTGTTTCATCAGCTCATCTGCAAGAGCCAGGACCTCGTCCTTTCTCTTTTCTCTTTCTTTTTTGAGGGTGTAGTTAAACATGGGAGTAGCAAGTGCCATCATAACCAGCCCAATAAGACCAACAAGGATTCCCACTGGCATACTAAGAGAGCCCAAGAAACTACCAAATTCAGAAAGACAGAGACTTAATCCTGTACCAAATATCAGAGTTCCAACCACTCCCAAAACAATTGAGACCATCTTTGCTTTGCTTTCACTTTGAGCATCAATTGCTCTGAGCCTAGCAATTCCGTCTTCCTTTTTATCTTCATATTTACTTCTTATCTGCTCTATTTCAGTCCTTTCAGCTGCTGAATAGGTCATTTTAAAGGAATTGTTATCACTAACTTTGTTATCACTCATTTTGCATAATCCCCATTGTTTAACTTTATTTTCACCGTGAATATACTACCCTTACCAAGCGTACTTTCCACCGTTATATCGCCACGCAGTATGTCTATAATTCTCTTAACTAGCGCTAGGCCCAAACCATTGCCCAAAGAAGAATGGGATTTATCGCCCTGGTAAAACTTTTCAAAAATATGCTGACCTACATCCTTAGTCATGCCTATTCCGCTGTCTCTGACAGAGACGATAGCATAACCGCCAGCAGCAAGAAGGGACAGAGTGACTTTTCCTCCCTTGGGCGTGAACTTAAAGGCATTTGAAAGTAGATTGTTCCACACCAAGGCAAGTAGGTTTTCGTCTGCCGTTATCATCACTTCATCAACAATATCCGTCTCTATTTCAATATCGTTCTCTTCCCAAACGGGCTCAAACTGCAAAAGGCATAGCCGCAGTTGTTCCGATAGGTTGTACGCCTTTCCCTCTGGGAAGATCTTCTGATTTTCCAGCTTGTTTAGCTGAAGAATATTCATAATCATGCTGGTCATTCTGCGAGACGAATCAATTATAGCCCTTGCGTATTCCAGTCGCTTTTCTTCTGACAGGTGAGGCGTCTCAAGAAGAGTTCCATAGTTCTGCATCACTGCAAGTGGCGTCTTCATTTCATGGGAAACGTTGGCGATAAAATCGGAACGCAGCGTCTCAACACTTGAAAGCTCCTCCGCCATGGTATTTATACAATCGATAATCTCAAGATAATGCCGGTCCAATCCCCAATAGCCCTTCTTGGATATACGGACTGAAAAATTGCCCTTTGTTATCTCAAACACGGCATTTCTTATTCCCTTGACAATTCTGTCCGTAGTAAGCCGGCGCCTGACAATATCAAGAAACGTAAAAACTAAGCTCAAAAAAAGAACATTTAAGAAGGTAATTGTTGCAGATTTATTGATATTACTAGAATTAAATTCAACACCCCACTCTTTGGAAAGAATGGACAAAAAGAGAATCATTGTGCAGGAAACGATAAAAGCCACAAGAAAGAAAACCAAAAAGAACTGGTAAAGCTTCCTCAAAAATTCACTCTTCATTTATTACCGCCTTGTAACCAAGTCCATGCACTGTCTTAATTTCAAAGGCACTGCAGTCTGCAAACTTGGCCCTGAGCTTTGTCATATAGACGTCAACTGCACGCGGAGCTGTATCGCTGTCCGCATCCCAGAACTCGTCCATCAGCTGAGTTCTGGTAAACGTCTTTTTTGGATAACTCAATAGCTTGTAAAGAATTGAAAACTCTCTTGAAGTAAGCGGAATCTCCTGCCCCTTGAGATAGGCGGTATGCTCGTCGCAGTCCATCTCAAAATCCTTCAGCTGAATCTTCTTTGACGAGACAATCTTTGCCCTCCGCAACAGCGCGCCAATTCTCAGCAGCAGCTCATCCAGATCCACCGGCTTCACCATATAATCATCTATCCCAATCCGATATCCTTTTTCCTTACTCAGGATATCGTCTCTAGCCGTCATGAACATTATGGGGATATCTTTACTGGTAGAGCGAACTGTACGGGCAAACTCAAAGCCGTCTGTTCTCGGCATCATTATGTCCGATATTATTAAGTCATAGATATTGTCGTAAAGGGCATCAGAGGCCTCGTCTGCATCCAGGCAACCTTTTGCCTCAAATCCATTGCTATTCAAAAAAGAACACACCGTTTTATTTAAATCTCTGTCATCCTCTACGACCAGTATCTTGAACATATTTAGCCTCGCTACAGTTTCTAACTCAGCTTAATGATAATACACAAATATTAAAGTTTTGTTTAAGTTTATTAGTTTTGTCTGATTTTAGCTGACATAGCCATGCATTTTGAGCCACTGGGCTTCATCCCTGAGGGTTTCCTCATAAGAACGAGTCTTGTAACCAAGCTCCTTCTGTGCCTTTGTGTAATCAAAGGAGTTGTTTCTCTCAAGATTATAAACACTGAACGTAGTCATAAGTGGAGCCTTACCTGTCTTCTTGGCCTTCTTTTCCTGCTTGATAGCAATCTTCTTTGCTAAGTTAAGTGGAAGATAGGCCTTACAGGTTCCGCAATGAAGATCTTTGTTCAAAAGTGTACAGAGCTCCTTAAGGGTAACTTCTTCGTTTGCAAGAATATAGCATTCGCCTCTTCTGCCCTTGTCAGCAGCAGCTATGACACCGGCAGCTAAATCTCTAACATCTGCAAGATTGAAGGAGCCCTGCATTCCAATTGGCATCTCTCCTTTGATGATGCTGATGATGGTCTTTGTGGTGGTTCCAATTGCGTTGTCTTCTGGTCCTAAAATTCCACTTGGATGTACTACGCAGGCATTGAGGCCTTCCTTGGCGGCATCCAGTACATGCTGAGTTGCAATTGCCTTTGTTTTGCTGTACCAGCCAACAACAAGATTCTCATCGTACGGATAAAAATGCTTTACCTCTCTGATTCTCTTGCCTCTTGGTTCCTCTGGAATGGCTCCGGTTGATGATACGTATACAAGTTTGGAGCACTCTTTGTGGGCCTTTGCAGCTGCAAGGATGTTGTCCGTTCCGTCTACGTTAACGGCCATGAGCTTTTCGCTGTAATCGGGATTGACGGTGACTAGGCTTGCGCAGTGGATGCAGACGGTCTCGGTTGCGTCTGTGTTGAAGAATTCCATGCAGTCCTCACGGGAGCAGAGGTTGCCTTCAAAGAGCTCAACGCCCTCTGGAATGTATTTGATGGCTGGGTCGCCTTTGAGGATGAAAGCCCTCACGTTGTTGCCTCTCTGGAGGAGCTGTTTGCAAATATGGCTTCCAAGAAAGCCTGCTGCGCCTGTTAAAAGATAAGTTTTTTTATTCATTTTGATTACCTCTCATTTCTTTTGAATTACGCGGTAAACATAGCGGGCTTTCATTTACGAAAAATTAGGAAAGTGTTTAAGATTTGTTAATTTTTATAATTTTCTTTGGCCTAAAGCATTCGCAACAATTATCTACCCAAATGGCCAGTTTAGGGCAAAATGGGTAGAGATTTGGATTTTGGAAGCGCAAAAAGGGAACTAAGGCCCGCGCGAAGTGACGACGCTATATGCGTGTTAGTAGTGCGACCGTTTCAACGTGGGGAGTTTGGGGATAGAAATCAAACATCCTAATAGTCCTCGCCTTATACCCCAACTCTTCAAAACGCTGAACATCTCTGTGAAGAGTTGGAGCAAAACAAGAAACATAAACTATGTTGGAAGGACCCCAAGAGGCAATCATTTCAGGAACTTTTTTATCAAGCCCAACACGTGGAGGATCAACAATGACAGTGTCTACGTCTTTGTGCTTTGGGCTCCACTTTTCAACCGGAGAAGTGAAGAAGGTGGTTGCTTTTAGGTGCCGTTTTGCCAAATCCAAGCAGTTTTTGTTCATCTCAACGGCAACTACGTCATACTTATCTTCAAGATAGGCACTGAAGGTACCCACCCCGCTATACAGGTCCATAACACGTCCGCGTCCGCTAGCACAAGAGCTAGCAGAAGAGCCAGCACAAGAGCTTGTGCAAGAATCAACACAAGAGACCACA
>CAVCYP010000037.1:12964-17851 GCA_963606545.1 Sphaerochaetaceae bacterium | reverse complement strand
TTGGCTACAAATTTTTCACGCCTAAAGGAAACACAACCATTGCCTCCGTTTCCGGAGGCAATGTCAATATAGGTTTCATCAGAAAAACCAAACATAGAGAATATTACTCAGTCTTACTCTTCAACAACTATGCTGACATAGTTGCGGTTGTTTCTTGCATGGAAAAGAACCTTTCCACCAACCTTTGCAAAGAGTGTGTAATCAGAACCAAGGCCAACATTTTCGCCCGGGTGAATCTTTGTGCCATGCTGGCGAACAAGAATCTCGCCACCTTTGACAATCTGACCGCCGTAACGCTTTACGCCAAGGCGCTGTGCATTAGAATCTCTTCCGTTTCTGGATGAACCACCACCTTTATGATGAGCCATTGATTGCCTCCCTTAAGCGTTGATCTTTTCGATCTTGAGAATGGAATAGTTCTGGCGATGACCCTGGGTCTTGCGATATCCCTTTCTCTTGCGGAACTTGTAGACACGAACCTTGTCGCCCTTTGTGTTGGACTCAAGAGTGGCTACAATGCTGGCACCTTCAACATATGGAGCGCCAAACTTTACTTCATCTTCTTTAACAACTGCAAGAACAGAATCGTAGGTGACAGTTCCGCCAATCTCAGCCTTAACGAGATCAACCTGGATTGTCTTTCCTTCTTCTGCTTTGTACTGCTTTCCAAGAATTTCTACGAGTGCGTACATTGAAAACACATCCTTAAAATTTATTTCTATACTCTTATACCCAAAGCCCAATTTTTATTCCACAATCTTGAGGCAAAATTAATGAAAAAGATTAAATTACTAACTACCGGTTGGTAGTCAAAGTAAGTTCTTATTTATTGTAATTTGGATAAGATTTAAGCTTCTTGGCGCCTTTGGCAAACTTCATCATTCTTTCTTTAAGTTCATCAGAAATAGGTTCACCGGCCTGCTCTGCTTCAACATAATCCTCAAAGGTACGGCAAGATAAAGCAAACACCTTATAAACGTTTCTAAGTCTAGTTGCCAGGCTTTCCATGATTGAGACCACTTTGGCTGGTTTTTTATCAAAGTATTCAGAAAGGTTATCATGGTTGATGATTCTAACTGTACAATCCTCAAGAGCAACTGAAGTGCCATAACGTGGCATTGATTCAATAAAGCCTACCTCTCCAAAAAAAGAAGGAGCATCATTGACACTCAATTCTACCTGATTAGGAGTTCCGTAATCCGAATAGATTCCAACTCTTCCGTAAATCAGGTCATACATCCATAACTCAAAATCTCCCTCGCGGGAAATAATCTGGCCTTTCTTAAATTTTTTGACTTCATCCATGGCTCATCCATCCTTGCTATTTATAAATTATAATGGAATTGAATTTTTTACAATCAAATAATTGACTAACTACCGTTTGGTAGTCTACTTTTTAACCATGGACAAAAAAGAAATCATCATCTTAAAAACTCTTGAGCTTGGCTTCTCTAAAGGCCTCTCAAACGTAAGTCTTATGGACATTGCAAATGAGGTTGGAATAAAAAAAGCTAGCCTGTACAGTCACTATGACAGCAAAAATTCACTTGTCAGTGCCGTTATAGACTATTGTAAGCAAAAATTAGCAGAAAATAATTTTGCAGTAAACTTCAAAGCAAAAGACGCTCAAGACCTCCTTTTTTCTTTGGTGGACAATTTTATGGAGACCTTTGGAGAAGCTCCATTATCTCAATATTATGCCATAATTCAGCAGCAAAAATTGTTTAATACGGCCTTTTATGAAGCCGGCCACGAGATATCTGCAATGGTAACTGCCCGTGTCAAAGTTGCCCTTGAATACTGCGTACAGCGCAGTTGGCTAAACATCCCAGATACTGACATTGCCAGTAATTTCTTCTCAGACTCAATTCAGCAATGTCTAACAAATTTGGTTGGATGTGAAAACTTAGACTTAGAATTTGATGCCGACTGGGAGCTAAACCAACTTGTGGATGGCATAATCTCCCTTTTTTGTTAATTCTTAGTACTCTTTTTTCTTGCTTTATAGACTACTTTTTGTTAAATTTTTAGTAGACCAAGCAATTGGTTTAGGACTGGCGGAAGCCTTGGTCCACCCACAGGCCGAAAAATTTTCGGCCAATTTTTTTATTTAGGCAACTATGAAAGAGCTAAGTATTTTTGTAGATGAATCCGGACACTTTGATATGAAAAGTAAGGTTTCACCCTATTATTTGGTTTCATTTGTCTTTCATGATCAAGCAAATGATATAACAGACCAAGTAAAAAACATGAATACTTATTTAGATTACATTGGATTCCCAAATCATTGTGTTCATACGGAACCCATAATTAGAAGCGAAGAAGTATATCAAAACTTAACTCCTGAAGACAAACACAAATTATTTGATGCTCTTGTATACTTTACAAGGAAAAGCCCCATAAAGCAAAAAACGTTCTTTTACAAGAAAAGACAGCTTAAAGACAAAATCTCCTTGATTTCCACATTGGCTCGTGATATTTCAAGGTTTTTTACAGACAACATGGAATATTTCAACTCCTTTGATGAGATAAAAGTTTATTACGATAATGGAGACAGGGTGAGATTACATTAACTTTGACTTCAGCTCTTTCTGTTTTATTGCCACATATCACATTCAGAAAGGTTGAACCTATAAATTACAAACTCTTCCAGGTTGCAGACCTTTTTTGTACACTTTGTTTAATCGAAGAAAAATACAAGGATAAAGGAAACCTTTCAAACAGTGAGACATACTTCTTTAAAAACCATGTTTCCTTTTACAGAAAATATTACGTAATTACAAAACGCGCAGAATTCAAATAATTGAAGTAAATAGTTCTATAAACCTAGCTTACATCTTCTCAAGGAATGGGATACCTACTAAGTCAAAAGCATTCTTCATTACCTGGAGAACCATCTGACAGAGCAAGACTCTTGCTTTGATAAGCTCAGGAGTATCGGCTTTGAGAATCTGATTGTCGTGGTACCAGTGGGAGAAGCGTTTGGAGAGGTCGTACAGGTAGGCGCAAATGACGCTTGGATCGTACTGTTTGCAGGCCTTGGCGACGACTTCAGGGAAGGAAGTAAGCGTTTTGAGCATTTCGCGCTCGTCTTCAAGACAGAGGACTGCAGGATTAAAGGCAATGCTTTCGTACTGGTCTTTGACTTCTTCATACTTTCTAAGCATGGAGGAGATTCGGGCGCCCATGTACTGCAGGTAAGGTCCAGTGTTGCCGTTGAAGGACAGCGATTCTTTAGGATTGAAGACAAAGTCTTTGGTGGGGTTGAACTGCAGGATATAGTAGTTCAAAGCACCAAGGGCAATCTTGTAGGCGGTATTGTCCACGTTGTCCAGGTCAGCTTCACGACCCTTCTCTAGGATTTCAGCCTTAGCCATGTCTGTGAGAGTCTGGATGAGCTCGTCGGCGTCAACCACGGTGCCTTCGCGGCTCTTCATCTTGCCTTCTGGGAGGAAAACCATGCCGTAGGAGAGATGGTGGAGGTCTTTGGCCCAGGAGTAGCCCAGCTTATCCAGCACGTGGAAGAGCACCTTAAAGTGGTAGTTCTGCTCGCTGGCAACAACATAAATCAAGCTGTCAAAAGGCCAATCTTCGTGGCGGTTGATAGCCGTACCAATGTCCTGGGTGATATAAATTGAGGTGCCGTCTTTACGAAGCAAAATCTTCTTATCTAGCCCGATGTCCGAGTTATCAATGAAGATAGAGCCGTCTTCTGCTTTCTGGAAGATGCCTCGCTCAAGACCTTCAAGTACCTTGTCCTTACCAAGTTTGTAAGTATCGCTTTCATAGTAGTACTTATCAAAGCTAATTCCTGTGCGCTCATAGGTTTGAGCTACGCCGTCAAGGGTCCAGCCGTTCATCAGTTTCCACAGGCTGAGCACTTCAGGGTCTCCCTGCTCCCACTTTCTAAGCATTGCCTGGGCTTCAAGATCTGGCTTGTTATTTTTCTTAGCCTGAGCCTTTGCCTCTTCTTCATTCATTCCAGCTGCAAGGTTGGCTTCTGTGTCTTTTTTAAGCTCTTCAGCTTCCCATTGAGCAAAACGGACATAGTAGTTTCCTACAAGATGGTCCCCTTTGATTCCAGAGCTTTCTGGAGTCTCGCCATTTCCAAAAAGCTTATAGGCAAGCATGGATTTACAAATATGAACACCACGGTTGTTGATGAGGTTAACCTTCATAACATTTGCACCACAGGCTTTAAGAATTTGGCTCATACTCTGACCAATACAGTCGTTTCTTACGTGACCTAGATGCAGAGGTTTATTTGTGTTTGGACAGCTAAACTCAATCATAACCTTCTTATTGTTGAGAAGATTTGATTTTCCAAAAGCTTCCTTTTTGTTGGCGATATCTTGATAAAGCTGACTTACAACATTATCCATGTTTACTCTTACATTCATATAAGGACCAAGAGCAAAAGCCTCACCGTCTGGCTTGTTTTCAAGAGCATTGATGTCCGCTGTAAGCTCCTGTGCTAGAAGGTTTGGAGCCTTAGAAAAAGCCTTTGCATAAGCAAAGAGTGGAAATGCCAAATCTCCCATCTCTGGTTTTGGTGGAACCTGCATTACAACGGCCTGAATTGTTCCTTCATGGCCACTTTTTTCATACATATTCTGAAGCCTTGCCTGTACCAGAGCTTTCCATTCTTCTTTGTTAATCATAGTTTACCTCTAAAGCATCAAAGCTGGTTTCTCACACTGACTTCTCCAGTGGATAAGACCATCTCTTTTGCATCACTTGTTATAACATGCAGGTGGCACTGGTCGTCAATGGAAACCGCTGTTCCCTCTGCTACTACCGTACCAGCCTGAAGTACTTTTACTTTGTTTCCTAAAATTGTGCTAGAGCTTTTGTACTCCTCTAGCCAGTTTTCTGAAGCTTTTCCTG
>CAVCYP010000037.1:0-12336 GCA_963606545.1 Sphaerochaetaceae bacterium | reverse complement strand
GAACAGTCTCTGTTTCTCCACTTTTGATTTCCTCTTTTTCAGCAGCCTTCTCTGCAGCAGCCTTCTCCGCCAGTTCCTCTTCTAAAGATTTTTCCAATAGCGATGGATCTGTCAGATAGTGTTTAATGCACTGGAAAGCAGATGCAAAATAGTGTCCACTACAAATTCTTTCATCCATGACAACCCCAAGAGGCAAGCAAGTCTTGAAAACAATCTCGCCTTTCACTCTCATAGGAACTTCTCTGGTATTTCCCATGGTGATAAAAACACTCGTGGTTCCAAACTCGTAGCAGTGGTGATAAATATGGTTGGTCTTGATACTTGCAAGGTTAGAAATTGTCAAACTCGTGTGAAACGGGCTTGCCTTTATGACACTTGCAGGAAGAAGCCCCCTGCGGTCCAGCCATTTGAAAAGGCCTACACCAAAGTTTGCAAGACCTGGGACCTTCAAAAGCTTTTTAATGAGCTTGTCTGTATCATTTTTGCTCTTTTCTTTCTTATTTTCAGAAATATAGGCATCAATCTTTTCCTGAACCTGGAAAATGGTATCGTTAAAATCAAACCTGATTTTGCTCATGGTGCCTTCCATATCCCCATCCCCTTCTTTGAGGACTACCATGGCAACATCAAAGTCTTTTCTATCGTAAATCTTCTTATTTACTATGAATCGGTTTAGAAGAGGAAATTGGGCTGCAGTTCTGAGATAAGCCGCAAGAATCAAACCAAGATGGCTGACGTATTTGCCTTCCTGTCTCTTTGCGCGCAAGAAAGCTTTTAGTGGCTGAACGGGAATATCCAGCGTAATCATATTCATAGCATCATAACGCTTGTCCATAACGTAAGGAACAATTGCGTACATTGGATCGGCGTCTTTTACTCTTGTGCCATCTTTTCTCATAAGTTTCTCCCACTCCTATCAGAGTCTCACAACTGCGCTATCCGGAGAAGTAATCACAACTGGAACCAAATCTCCACACCTAGCACCATCTTTAACATCATTGACCTTAACTTTCATATAATTTCCAGTCAGTCCAAACCAAGCACCTTTCTTTTTCTCTTCTAAAATGACTTCAGCTGGCTTGCCTACCTGTCTAGCCAAATACTTACCATTCAATTCCAAAGCCAAATCCCTGAGAATCTTAGCTCTCTCGTCCCTCACGCTCTCCGGCGCACGGTCTCTAGCCTTCTCAAGTGGTGTATTAGGCCTAGGGCTAAACGGGAAAACGTGAAGCATAGCAAAGCCATGACGCTCCAGAAATTCCTTTGTGAAGTTAAACTCTTCATCTCCCTCAGCCGGAAGCCCAGTAATTATATCACAAGCCAAGAACGGATCGTCCTTAATTTCTCTTAGCTTATTTATAACGTAATCCAAGTGATTGCTGTCATAATGCCGGTTTATACGCTTAATCACCTTGTCAGCTGCACTTTGAATTGGAATATGAAAATGAGGCTGAACCCGCGAATCCCCCAACTGCTCCAGCAGTCTATCATCAATGTGATCTGGCTCCAAAGACGAGAACCTAATCCTGATATCCGGCCCCAAAGCCTGTAGCAGCTTCTCCAAAAGCCCACCAAGACCGGCACCCTTGTGGTCATACATGGAAAGATTAACGCCAGTTAAAACAATCTCATGATAACCGCGCTTTTCAATCTCCAAAGCCCGCTGAACGGCAACCTCTGCCTCCAAACTGGACGAACGTCCCCGCGCCACATGAACTCTACAGAACCCGCAATTGTTATCGCAGCCATCTTGAACCTTCAAGTAAGATCTACAATGATACGTAAAACCGATAGGCGCAAAGTCAAAGTTAGTGCAACCTGCTTGAGGGGTCTCTTGCACAAAGTCAGTCAAAACCTCCAGGACCTCTAGCCCTATCCTATCATTAAAGAACTCAGGCAAACGCAATAGCTCAGATTTTCTAGAAAGTGGAAGCACAACAGCATTTGATGAAAGAGCAGCAATCTCATCCCCGTTCATTTGGGCATAACACCCAGTGACCAACGTTGGACACTGAGCGCAAAAAAGCCTAATCATACGTCTTGCTTTTTGCTCTGCTTTGCTGGTGACAGTACAGGTGTTTACTATGATTAAATCAGCACCACGAGATTCTTTGAGCACTTCATGTCCGTGCTTTTCAAAAGCCTCAGCAATAGCCTCGCTCTCGCACTGGTTAAGCCTACAGCCTAAAGTATAAACAAACACCTTCATATTATTAGAGAATATAACACTGGACATAAAAACTCAACCTATTGAAATGATAGCCTATTATTCATGTATAGACCTATTTTATTATGCAATGTTTGTATTTTAGAGCATTAAGCAAGTTAATCAACTGCTCCGTTTCTAATTTTTCAGCCCTTTCAGTTAGAGAAATATTAGCCTGTTTTAGCACTTCATCTAGGGTCTCTGAAGACAGTCCCAAGCTCTTTAAATTGTTCTTAACCGTCTTTCTTCTTTGAGAGAAAATAGTCCTAACTAACACAATAAGAGAGCTAACATCTTCCTCTGAAACTATAGGATTTTCTCTCTTATTCATAAGAACTACGGAGCTATCCACATTTGGAGGTGGGAAGAAACAACCGGCCTTAATCTTGAAGGCTTCTTTGTTCACATAATCAATGTTTGTAAGAATTGAGAAGCCCGAATACTCTGAGCTTCCTCTGTCTGCACACATGCGCTGAACCACTTCACTTTGAAGGGTATAAACCATTCTTTTGGGAGTGCATCTTTGTTCAATTAAGGAAGCAATGAAGATAGAACCAACATTGTAGGGCAGGTTTGCACAAATCATATCTGGCATACCTTCTTTTTCAAAAACTATCTTCCAGTTCTTCAAGGCATCTCCTTCAACAAGGGTGAAATTTTCATTATCCACGTAAGCCTGTTCCCTTAGAATTCTGCAAAACCCGTGGTCAATCTCAAACGCTGTGACCTGGGCTCCTTTTTGCAGCAGCTTAGTAGTAAGAGCTCCAATTCCAGGCCCAACTTCCCAAACTTTACTACCAGGTTGAATATCACAAAGACCTACAATCTTGTCCAAAACGGGAAGTGAAATGAGAAAATTCTGGCCAAACTTCTTTGTCATGGAAAGCCCATTTTCTTCAAGAAGTTTTGCTATGGAGGAAACCGAGCTATAATCAAAATCCCAAATCATATTAGCACCTAGAAAGATAGTCACAAGACTTCTTGTAATCGTAAAAGATTCTTTCCTTATCCAGGGTAAGGAACTGTCCATTCTCATATAAAATCTTGCCATCTACCATGGTCAGACAGACATCGCTTCCTTGGGCTGAATACGTAATCAAGGCAAGGGTGTCATAATCTGGAACCAGATGTGGAGCATCTAGATTAAGCGCAAGAAGATCGGCTTTCTTGCCTACTTCTAGGCTTCCGGTGTCTGGACGGCCTTGAAGCTTAGCGCCGTTGATGGTGGCCATCTTGAGCACTTGAGAGGGCTGCATTAGCGTTGGGTCGCCGGAAAGCCCGTTATGGATGATGGAGGCTAGGTGCATCTCTTCAAACATATTGAGATTGTTGTTACTGGCACAGCCGTCTGTTCCAAGTGCCACGTTCAGGCCTTTTTCAAGCATTTTAGGAATTGGAGCAAAACCGCTTCCAAGTTTAAGGTTGCTGGAAGGATTGTGAACAGGACTGACGCCCTTCTCTTTTAGGATGTCCATATCCTCATCAGAGACCCACACACAGTGAGCAGCATAACAAGGAACATTGAAAAATCCTAAGTCATTGAACCACTGGGTTGCAGTCTTGCCCCTTCTTTGGATGCACTCTTCCTGCTCTTTCTTGGTCTCCGAGAGGTGGATGTGAAGGCGGCCGCCAAGCTCTTGAATCTCATGAGCCCAGTTTTCAGCTATCTTATCTGCAATGGTGTATTCTGCGTGAACGCTCCAGTCTACATGAAGACGGTCGTCAAAAGCACCGTTAAAGTTCTTATAAAAATCAAGCGCCTCAAGCCTGTTGGGAAAGCTCTCATAGTCTGCGTCATTGCTTCCACCCATCATAACCCGTGTAATGTTGGCTTTGATTCCGCTCTCTTCAATACACTTTTGAGTTATCATTGGACGCATGTACATATCGCAAAAGCTGGTGGTTCCACAGGCCAGCATTTCAAGAATTGCCATTTCCATTCCACTGACAAACTCTTGGTCTCTCATCTTATCCTCAATTGGCCAAATAAGGTGAAGCCAGTCCATCAGCTTTAAATCACTTCCAACTCCGCGCAAAAGATTCATTGCCGTATGGCCGTGGCAGTTAGCAAGCCCTGGCAGGAGAAGTTTGTCATACATATTCTTCTCTTCCGTGTACTCTTTGTGAGGACGCTGTGTGCCAATATAATCAATTCTAGTTCCATCAACTCCCAAGTAGGCATCCTTTAATATCTCAAACTCACCATTCTTGGTGGCAACAATTTTTGCATTGGTAAAAAGAATAGACATGTGCACTCCTTCTTTTAGCTAGCTGCAAGCTAACCCATTTCCTCAAAGTTTAAATCAAATTTAGCATTAAAGCGATACTCTTTAACTCTAGCTTTTCTCCTTTTTCTGTAAATTAAGCAAAATACTTCCAACGCAATAACAGCAACAATCATAATTGCATAGCCAAGCCACCCCGCCTTTGGAAATTTTGAAAAGAATTCAAAAAGCTTCAGCAAGGTTGTATAAACCAAACTATTAAGCCTAGTTAGGAATTCTAATCTACCAAATGATAGCAAAATTACTCCCAACACCATTGAAATGGTAATTAAAAAGCTGGCAAGTGGAGAAACCAAGATAGATACAGGACACCAAGTTCCGTCATTTATCAGCTGTACAGGAGCGCAAAAAATAAGCACGGTTACACTCAAAAGAAAGGGGGACAGAACCTTACTTCTAACAAGTTGTACAACCGGAGTTCTCACAAGATCCCACAAATAAAGAATTGCAAATACCGATACATACCCATAACAACACCCCAAATCCAACATAGAAAACGGAAGCAAAACACACTGTATTAAGAAAGCCATGACCACTTTTTGTTTTGCACTAAAGCGCTTTCCAAGAAAGAACATTATGGCAGCACGTACCAAGGAAGGCCTAGGGCCTGCGACAAAGACAAATGTCCCAATTATTATAAAGGAGAGAATCTTTGCCCACTTTCGCTTGCCAAAGATGGCACAAAATGACGCCAAAACGCTCAAATGCATCCCAGACAGCGCCAAAACGTGAGAACAGCCACACTCTTTTGCAACCTCTTGAAGAGGCATTTCATGGTCCTCGGCCCGCCCCAACAGCAAAAGCGAACTCAAAACCGCCGCCTCATCTGGACTTTGGCCGTCAAAATTATTCCCATAATTATCTCCATAAAGCCGCTTTTCAATTCTTTCAATCAAAAGCTCCCTAAAATTATTCACCCAGCTCCTTTTTTTCACCTGAAACGAGTCATAAATAAAAAGCTCCTCGCTAAACTTGCCCTCAAGATACACCTCCAGCCCGCTTGTCACCACGGCCTTCTGGCTACCCACCGCCGCCACAATCCCCTTAGCTGAAACACTATTTCCGCAGTTATCCCAGCACCTCTGAACCGATATTCTCACCAGTCCTTTACCGGAACTAGAAAACGATGAATCATAGATCATCCGCCCCTCAAGAGCCACAATCCGCTGCTTGGAAAACCCAAAATCTGTTGTGTAACGCTTTATGGCAACTACAGATAAAAATATGCCAACAGCAAAAACAAGAATTAGTTTAAAGTCATAACATTGCGCCTCTCCAGAAAAAAGTGCACTGGATAGAAGGAGTGTGCCGGAAACCCCAAGCAAAAAAACCGACACTAAAACTCCCATCCATCCAGTGACTGTAAGGCATAATAGAACAGATAGCCCGGACAACAAAAAAGAGGTTAAAAATAAAATCACGGCCATTTTTCTGCTCATATAAATATATACAAAAAAATGAACCAAATTGCTTAAGGCTTGGGGGAATTAATTGAAAAATTGTTCAAAAAAGGCATTGGAAAAGAAGAAGCAAGATTGTTGATAACACAACAATCATTAGGCTTACACTCCTTCTTATCCAATACCAGAACACATTTAGAACAGACAAAACAAAACTTTAAAAGGGAGGCAAATTCAAACAACTACCGTTTATCTGTTCTCATAGGAGAATAATTCAATGGTATGTAAGGTATTAGAACCTTAAAACTCATAAACCATTAACAATGTTTACAGGCCTTTCTCCCGCTTCACAGCGTTCAAAATTAGCAATGGCATTACTAAGCATTCTTGTAAAAGCTTCGTCTGTCATGCCGCCAACGTGTGGAGTAACTGTCAATCTCTTTCTGCCATTTGCAGAGAGATTGAAGATATCCAAATCTCTTGGAGCACTGTCAGGATCAACAACATCCAGGGCAGCTGCACCAATTGTTCCATTCTCTAAGGCTGAACAGAGAGCCTTTTGGTCAATTATTGCACCTCTTGCAGTATTAACCAAAATTACATCCTTCTTCATCTGAGAGAGACGCTCTTCATTAATCATATGGAAAGTTGAATCTAATACAGGAACATGAAGAGAGATAATATCAGAAATCTTAATTAACTCATCCAAAGTAACCTGAGTTACATTTAATGCTTTCTCATCTTCTGGCTTCAAAGGAAATACATCATAGTAAATGACATGACAACCAAAAGCATTAGCACGTTTTGCAACTTCTCTTCCAATAGCACCAATTCCAACAAGACCAAGAGTCTTACCAAACAATTCATGTTCACCCTGAGCCAAGAATTCATACTTACAAGGACCATAGCCAATTTCATGAATTTGTCTGTCTGTAAGAGCAATTCTGCGCTGAGCTGCAAGAATCAAACCTATGGTATGCTCTGCAACAGCAATGTTGTTTACAGCTCTGTTATTACAGACGTAAACCCCATGTTCTTTTGCAGCATCACAGTCAATTCTATTAAAACCAACTCCTTCAACATGAATCATCTTTAACTTACTTGCTTCAATAACCTTTCTTGAAACAGTAAAGTCTGAACCTGTAAATAAATATTCTACATCTTTGCAAGCTTCAATTAACTCATCTTCCGTACACATTGAATCAAGAAAATTCACTTGCCAATCACTTGGAAAATTAATTCCAAATCTTTCAAATCTCTTTGGTGAAACTGTAACAACTATCTTTTTCATTTTTTCTCTCCATAAATAAATTTTTGAATTCTTCCATTGTCCAACTTGTTCAAGATAGCAAGAACTCTTCCAACTCCAAGAGCCGCAATGACAGTACCCTCTCTAACGCCCTGAATTTTTCCGGTAAAAATCAAAGACACAATGATTGCCAAAACCACACTGCAAATATCAAAGATATTCTTAATTAAAGCCTGACTTTTACCCGTCTTTTCAGTAAGGACATTTACCAAGCCGTCACCAGCCTGTGGAATTAAATTTGCATGAAGGTAAAGCTTAAAACCAATAGCAACCATCACGGTAGAAAGTAAAATCATTAAGAACTTTTCTATGTAGGTTTCTGGAACCCAAGCAGTTATCAAAGAGCCAGTAAAAGAGACAAAATACCCAAACATAACAGCACATGGAACCTGCAAAATCTGAATAATTTTGAACTCTTTTCCCAACAGGATAACTTCTACAAGGACATAAACGCAGAAGACAATTGCCGTAGTGACCCCAAGATCTATATCAAAAGCCAAGCTTATAGAGTTTGCAACAGAGCTAACCGGAGAAACCCCCAAAGTCGATTTTTTTGAAATAGACACGGCAAAAGCCAAAATAAATAGCCCTAAAACATAGAATAGAACTCGTTTAATCCACTCAGAACGGACGCTCTTTTGGTTCTTCATAAACCTTAGCCTCCTCCTGTCCAGTAAGAACTCTGTATGCTCCGTTTGCAAGAGCCTGCATTTCATTCTCACCAGGAATTACCGTCACTGGAGCTATAAAACGCACTCTCTTGGCAATTCGTTCGCAGAACATCTTGCTGTAGGCAATACCTCCGGTGAGAATAATCTGATCTACAGCTCCATCAACAACTGTTGCAAGTCTTCCAATGCTCTGGGCAATGGTAAGAGCCATAGCCTCGTAAACTAAATCAGCATAAGAATCTCCATCAGCTATCATTTGCTCAACCTTACGAGCATCTGAAACTCCCAAAAGGGCCGTAAGGCCGCCTTTTCTCTGCAGAGTTTTCATTGTCTGAGTATAATCCAAATGATTTACATCAATGAACTTAGCTAATTTAAAATCAGGAATTAGACCTGCACGCTCTGGGCTAAATGGGCCTTCATCATCACTTATCATATCAATGATTCTGCCCTTACTTTGCAAAGTAAGTGTAATTCCACCACCAAGATGAGCAACAATCAGATTCTGTTCAGAATAGTTCAAAGAGTTCTCTCTGCAGTACTTCATAGCGGCAGCACGCATGTTCAGATTATGTCCTTGTCCATGACGCTTAATCTCTTTGAGACCAGTGATTCTGACAACATCAATCATCTCATCAACTGTTACAGGATCATAGATGTAAGCCTTTTTGCCAATCAAACGTGCAATCTTCAGAGCAATGGCAGCACCAAGATTACTTGCATGGTGGTTCATTGGTCTATGCTCAAGCACATCTAGCATTTGCTCGTTTACTTCATAAGCACCACTTTTTAAAGGAGGAAGAAGACCACCTCTAGACATTACACAGGCAAGTTCCTCTAAAGAATTACCGTGACTTTTAACAGAATCAACAATTGTGTTGTATCTAAAATCCAGCTGAGAATAAATTGTTGGATAAGATTTAACAACAGCAATATCGTGCTCAATATTATCCTGCCAAAGCTGGGTTTCATCTTCATAAAGAGCAATCTTTGTTGAAGTTGAGCCTGGATTGATAACTAAAATTTTCATGCATTAGCTCCTTCTGAAAGACCTTTTGAAAGACCTTGTGAAACCAAGGCTGCAAGAACAATAGAATTGAACTTTTCAGAAGCATCGGACCCACGACTTGTCATGATTGCAGGAACTTTTGCACCAACAACAATACCCGCCATCTTGGCTTTTGCAGTAACAGTGAGACACTTACCAACAATGTTGCCGGCATGAATATTAGGGAAAATCAAACAATCAAAATCGCCTGAATACGGACAATTGAAGCCCTTTTCCTGTGCAATTTCTTTACTGATGGCACAATCATAAGAGATAGGACCAACAATCTTACAGCCAGGAATTTCACCCCGTTCGTTCATCTCTTGAAGCGCCTGACCATCCAGAGTCTCAGGCATCTTTGGATTGACTTTCTCAATAGCGCAGAGAACACCAACCTTTGGATCTTCGTAACCAATAGCGTGGAAAACGTTAACTGCATTTTTAATAATTGCAGCTTTATCTTCCAAGCTTGGATACATGACCATTCCACCATCACTAAACATCACCAGTTTGTGATAATTTGGAATTGCCTTAAAATCTAAATGTGTGATTAAGGATCCTGTTCTTAGGTTGTTTTCCTTTTTCACAATTGGACCAAGAAAGGCTTTAGTTTCCATAAGACCTTTCATAAGAGCCCCAGCCTTCCCTTCGTTAACTAGGTCAACAGCAGTCTGACCTTCAGCGCCCGGTTCACAATTTACTATTTTGTAAGAAGCAGGATCCTTACCTCTTTCACTTAATAAATCAGCTATCTTCTTAGCATCACCAACAAGAATTGGTTCAATTATTCCTTCTGCCTGTGCCATCAAAACAGCATCAATGACGGCACCGTCAGCTGCTGCAGCAACAGCCAAAGAGCACTTAGAAGGATTCTTTTTGACAGCCTCTGCCATCTCTTCAAAATTTTTATATACCATCACCAAACTCCAAGAAAATAGCCAGCCCCTAAAGGCTGGCCAAATTGTCAAATCGCATATCCAGCTTCATATGCCCTGATATTCAAATCCACAGCCTTTGCAGGCACCATTTTGGAGATGAGATCCTTCCAATCTACGTCTTCAAGACCCATCTTCTTAACAAGTGCACCAAGCAAAACGATGTTCTGTGCTTTAATGTTACCCAACTTTTCTGCTATCTCAGCGGCATTTACGACCATCACATCAACACCAGCAGCCTTGATTGACTCAATGATGTCATGTGGATATGGAGCAGCACCAGTTAAGACCGACATTGGATAAATTTCTCTTGTATCAGTTATGAGTTTTCCACCCTTCTTCAGATAAGGAAGAGCTCTTGCAGCCTCAATTTTCTCAAAAGAAATAATCATATCTGCATCACCAAAACCCATGTTTGGAGCATAGACTTTGTCTCCAAACTTAATCTGAGTTGTAACGCTTCCACCTCTCTGGCTCATACCGTGAATTTCACTCATCTTCACGTCATAACCACGCTTAGCAAAACCTGCAGACAGAATCTTTGAAATAAGGATAGTTCCCTGTCCGCCAACACCAACTAGAAGAATGTTTTTTGTTGCCATATTATGCCTCCACCTTCTGAATTGCACCAAACTTACACATCTGCATGCAAAGTCCACAGCCCGTGCACTGAGAAACATCAATTTGAATCTTTCCGTCAACGAAGGAAATTGCTGGGCATGTAAGCTTCATACAAGCCTTACACTTTTTGCACTTATCCTGATCCACGACGCAATGGCGACCGCCCCTTGCTTTTGCAATTTCCTTGATCATGACACAAGGCTCTTTTGTAACAATTACGTATGGTCCTTCAATTGCAATAGCCTTATCCAAAGCCTCTTCAACTGCCTTGAGATCCAATGCGTGAACAACAGAAACCCTATCTTCACCAATATCAGTTGCCTTAATCAGCTTAACCAAATCTACAATTGGACTTGGCTCACCCATGAGATTCTTAGCTGTACCTGGGTTATCCTGATGCCCAGTCATAGCAGTAATTGAGTTATCTACAACTACCAAAATACAATTTGCCTGTGACGCAACAATATTTACCAAGCCAACTAGACCTGTATGGAAGAAAGTTGAATCTCCAACAATACCCAACGCCTTTCTGGTATCGCCCTGTGCTTCAAGGCCTTTAGCTAACCCGATAATTGATGAAGCACCAGAACCCATACAAATTGAGTAATCAAAACCATTAAGAGGAGGGTTGATACCAAGAGCATAACAACCAATGTCGCCAACTGGAACAATCTTCTTAAGTCTTGTAGAAAGAGCATAGAAGAAGCCTCTGTGAGGACATCCTGCGCAAAGAGCTGGAGCTCTTCCAGGAATCTCTTCAGGAACACTGTAAAGCTCTGGCTTCTTGCCACCAATTAAAGCCTGTCTGATAATCTCGGCATTAAGCTCACCACAAATTGGAATTCTCTCCTTTCCAATGCACTTAATTCCAAGCTCTTTGACAACGTTCTCAAGGTATGGATCATTTTCTTCAATTACGTAAACTGTCTCGTAATTGCTACCAAATTCCTTCATCATCTTTCTTGGAAGTGGATAAGAAAGACCAATCTTCAGATAATCGGCTGTATCTCCAAAGACTTCCTTTGCATGCTGATAGGAAATACCAGAAGTGATAATTCCAATCTTTGAATTGTTCTTTTCAACTCTATTGTAAGGGCAGTTGTTGGAATACTCTTCCATCTTAACAAGAAGCTCTTCTCTAATAACATGGCGTCTTCTTGCGTTTGCTGGAAGCATTGCATACTTTGCAGTGTTTCTAACGTACTTAATAGGCTCAAAAGCTGTTCTATCTGCAAGTTCAACAAGACCCTTAGCATGGCAAACACGTGTTGTCATTCTAATCATCATTGGGATATCGAACTTCTCGGAAAGCTCATATGCTGCCTTTGCAAACTCTTTACATTCCTGAGAATCCGATGGTTCCATCATACCTATCTTGGCATGCGGAGCATAAAGCCTGTTATCCTGCTCATTCTGAGAGCTGTGCTGACCTGGATCATCTGCAGAAACAAAAACCAGTCCGCCCGTAACACCAGTGTAGCCCATAGTAAAAATAGGGTCTGCAGCAACGTTCATACCAACGTGTTTGAATGCACAAAATGATCTAACACCGCCAATTGATGCACCTGTTGCAATTTCAAAAGCAACTTTTTCATTACAAGACCATTCACAGTAAATATCTTTCTTGTATAACGCGATGTTCTCAAGAATTTCTGTACTTGGGGTGCCCGGATAGGCAGCGGCTACAGCACAACCTGCTTCCCATACACCTCTAGCAATGGCTTCATTGCCACTCATAATAACTTTGTCCACTGTTCTACTTTCTCCTAAAAATTTTTCTAAAGAGTTGGAGCAAAGAAGGAGAAGCTTGCTCTCCTCCCCCCTTGTCCACTTGCCAACTTAGAGTTAACTGCCAAGTAAC
>CAVCYP010000036.1:0-17917 GCA_963606545.1 Sphaerochaetaceae bacterium | reverse complement strand
GCAGCAGCCCTTTTTCTTTACCTATGCTGTTTCTTTCGTTTTGTCAGAGCCAAGAATAGTGCAAGTACAATTATTACTCCCAAGGCTGCAGCCCATATTTTTTCATTTGGAAGGAAGGAGGTTGTGCCGTCAGAGTTGGTAATGTACTGGGCGTCTCTTAGCACATAACTACCAATGGCAGGACCTATTACACCAGGAATCAGTACCTGACCAATGATACGAGACCCCTGGAACTGACCAGAACGGCCTTCTGGAATCTGGTCTCTTATCTTGGCTCCAAAGGTAGACATTCCCATGAGAAAACCACAGAACATGAACATGGATCCAACAAAGACTATTGCAGTAAGCTTAGACAGGTACAGCATTACATAACCCGCCATTATGGTGATAATTACAATCACAATGCTCTGTTCATAACCAATTCTGTCATACAGCTTTCCAAAGAAGGCTGTCACCACAGCTGCAACAATTATTGCAGGAGCCATGATTAAAACATAGTTAGCAAGACCAAGGCTCTTTTCGTAGTAAATTATTAGGTACGGCATAAAGACCTGGATAGAAGTTTGAAAGATTGCAAAGGCAATTAAAGAAAGATATAACTCTTTGTTCTGTTTAATAATTGATGGCTTAAAACTGTAGGTAAGTGTTGAAAAATAAGGCTCTTTAGCCTTTTCAAGCCCTTGTTTTTCATCAACCAGAAAGAATCCTAGAATTCCAATGGCTACCGTTGCTGCTCCAATTATGTAGTAAATTGTTACCCAGCTGGAATGCATATCCAGATTAAAACTCATGAAGCCGCCAAAAACAATCAAGATAGAAATCATTGGCATCATAGAGTTGATTCCTTCAATCTTTCCTCTATTAGTGCTATCTCCTCTGTCTGTGAGCCAGGCATTGTAGGCAGCATCATTTGCCGTAGAACCAAAGAAGGTCATCACGCAGTCCATGACAATTGTCAGCATTACTGACTTTATATAGGCAAAGACGAGTATTGAAACACCCCATAAAATGTAACCAAAGCTCATGAAGGCTTTTCGCTTGCCTAGTTTGTCTGACAAGGCTCCCATGACAATAGTGGTAACGGCTGCTACTACGGCACTAGCCATGACCATGGAAGAAATATCGGTGGCTGAAGCATTGAACATCTTGTAGATGAACACGTTAAAGTACATGTTCTCTACAACCCATGCAATTTGACCCATCAGGCCAATGACGAGCATGGAAACCCAAAAGCGCCCGCCAAGTTTTGTACTGGTGTTAGTATTTTTATCCATGTCTTGGATTATACACCATAGTTTGCAGATTTATCTCTACAATTAAGAAAATGTCGGTTTGAATGTCGGTTTATCAAAAACGGAGAAATCGGTTCTAGATTACATTCTTACGACAAAAGAAGAGACTGCAAAGACTCTTGCACAAAAGCTATCTCTTACAACTCGTATAATTGAACGAGCACTCAAAGCTTTGCAAACTAAAGGCTTCATTAGACGTGTAGGCTCTAAGCGCGACGGATTTTGGCTGGTAATTAAATAAAAAGCAGCTCTTTTCAGTTGTTAAAACATGGTTTTGTGCCAAACTTGGAAAAAATTTTTTCGTTTCATAGGGGCCATAGCCACTGTGCTGATTGGAATTTTTAAACAAAAAAGCCCTTGGCTTTAGAGTTGTCTAAAACCAAGGGCTGAAATAGCGTTAATTAGTACTTAGCTATTAAAAATACCAGCTAGGAGTTTCCCAATCAAAAGAGTCATTGATTCATTAGTAATCAACTCATCGTCAATTTTTGCATCAGTAATTGCAAAATCAACTGGTATTTTCTCTGAAAGTTTTGATGGGTAATTGATGGAAGAACTTACCTCAAGGCTATGCTTCTCAGTTTCATTGGAAATGCCCATCTTCATTGAAGCCTTGATTTCCGCACCTTTAAGCTCTGTGCCACTACAATCCTCATCTGGAGTAAAGTCAAGTTTTGTTGTTCCAGTTATTTTAAGGGAGTACTTGTTCTTCTCAAGAGCAATATCTTTTTTGGTCTCGAGGGAGAAATCTGTAATTTCTATCTTCTGGAAAGCAATTTTTCCATTATCGTTTCCTGCTTCATCCTTACCTTTAGCATACTCAATTGAGCCCTTTACATAAACCTTAAGTTCATCACCTTTAAGAGTAATGCCTTGTGCAAGGCAATCTTCTGCGAACTTGTACATAATGTGATCATTAAAAACGTCATTATAGAAATCTTCTATAGTCCCTGTGTATTCAATATCACCACCAGTTAATTCACCTTTAATTACCTGCTTATGATTCTCTTCATCATAAGTAAGATTAAAGGTTCCACTGACTTTCTTACCTGCATATTCACCAGATACTATATCCACGTTGTCTAATGTGACAGTAAGCGGAAGCGCTTCAAAATTTACGCTCTCTTCTTTTGCTGTTTCGTACTTATAGTCTTTGTCTGTAAATTTAATGTTAACACCATCTATTGAGATGCCATCTCCAGCAAAGAGACCATTTATAATCACATCTAAATATGGACCTATGGCTTTCTGTCCAGCGTCGCCATCCTCACTTGTTGCTTTTACATCTTCTACAACACTAGTAACAATTGCATCATCTTCTTTTGTTGTTGCTCTTGGAGCTGCTGCTTCTTCTTGGTTACATGACACAAAGAGAACCATTGCTGCAAGCAACAAAATCAAAAAGTTAAAGTATTTTTTCATATTTCACCGTCCTTCAGAGGTCTCTTAAATATGGCGATCTCTTTTCATTGAGTAAAAACCTCAATGCTGGATGAAAGTTACACAGAGTTTTTGTGTTTGGCAAGAATTTTGTTGTAAATAAAAATTCCAATGGCGCTTATGGCTAAAGTGACAACAAATACAATTATAGCTCCAACATACTGTTGCTTGCCCAACGCATTACCGCCAACGGTGGAAGTTAATACGGAAGGAATTCTTCCAAAAAAACTAATTAAAAACCAAGGAAAAAATTTCATATCCGTAAGGCCTGCATAATAGCTTAGAATATCTTTTGGAGTTCCTGGAAGAATATAAATAATTAGAAACAGCATCTCTCTTTTTTGATTAGTCTTGAGAAATTTAAGCTTTGCAAGCTTCTCTTCAGAGAAAAATATGCTGACAATTTTCATTCCAAAACGTCTTACTATGAGGAAGATTATTATGCTTCCAACGGAACAAGCAACAAGGCACAAAATTGTACCTTCAATGGCCCCAAATGCGTATCCCGCGGCAAGTTCAAAGGGTTCACCCGGAATTAAGGCTATCATTATTTGAAAAACCATCATTCCAATGAAGGCAAGTCTAGAGACAAAGCCTTTGGATTCCACCCAAGCTCTAAAGTCCTCTGGTTGAGAAATATACTTAACCAATGGACGTCCAACAAACCAGCCAATTAGACCCATTAAAATCAAAGCAAGAATTAGGGCAACAAGAACAATCTTCTTTCTGGTAGTCTCGGAAAAATGGGTTTTTTCTTTACAATTTTTAATCATATCTTGAGTTCCAGTGGTCTAAGCATAGTCTCAGAGCCTTCTAAATCCAGCCACTTGAGAACCAGCTTAGTCTCAGAAAGTTCCGCGGTCATGTAACCATGCCAACTGTTGGCCTTTGGAATAGCTACAGAGCCGGGGTTAAGATAATAAATATCGGACTGAAGGGAGCAAAGGGGGACGTGGGTGTGGCCTTGGAGGAATAGATCGCCCGCTTTGAGCTTGAGAGGATTGTCCGGATTAAAAACGTGGCCGTGGGTAAAAAAGAGTAGCCGGCTACCTGCGCTCAGGGTGGCGTAGGAGGCCATAATTGGGAAATCAAGAACCATTTGGTCTACTTCTGCGTCACAATTTCCACGTACACATAAGAGTCTAGTATCTGAACGTTGGTTAAAGGCATTAAGTTGAGCTAGGACGGACTTGGGATTGTAGTCACGTGGTAGTTCGTTGCGGGGGCCATGGTAAAGTAAATCGCCTAAAAGAATTAAGCTATCAGCCTGTTGAGAATCATACGCTTTAAGCATAAGATCACAGTAGTAAGCTGAGCCGTGTAGATCTGAAGCAATCATCCATTTCATGGGTGTAGAATACTCTCTTTTGGTCTTTTTTCAAATAGCTAGGCGCAATATAATGAAGCAAAGCAAGCGAGGTTCAAATGAGTCAGGTTAAAGTTATCTGTTGCGATATTGATGGGACTTTGGTAAGAGATGACAAGTCTCTCAGTGATGTAAACAAGTATTGGATTAAGAAGGCAGTTCAAGAAAAAGGCGTTGAATTTACGTTGGTTTCCGGGCGTATGTATAATGGCGTTCATCCGTTTTACGACCTACTTGGCATTAAAGGACCCATTTCTTGTTACAACGGGGGCACCCTCTACAATAGTGACGGGCAAATAGTTGAAGATCATAGAGTCCCGCACGAAATCTCAATGCGCGTACTTGAAGTGCAACGCAAAACCGGCGTACCTCTTATTCTCTTTAATGACCAAAAGTGGTACTTGCGCGAGCAAGATAACTATGTTCACCCAAAGAAGTTAAAAGTCTATCAAACGGAATGCATTGAAGGAGACCTTGAGCAGTTACTCAACGAGTTTGATACCAACAAGCTGCTCTTCATGTCCCCAGATGGCGCCAAACTGGACCAAATTGAAACAACTCTCCGTGACCTAGGAATGGCAGAAGATAGCCTTACCTTTTATCGTTCAGCCGATTTTCTAGAGTTAATGCCTTATGGGGTTAACAAGGGCACGGCAATTGATGCCCTAGCCCGGCACTTTAAAATTTCAACTGACCAAATCATGGCCATTGGAGATGATTATAACGATATTGATATGCTAAAACGTGCAGGCTTCTCAGTTGCCATGGGCAATTCTGTTGAGCCTGCTAAAGCTGTCGCAAAGTATATTACAGATACAAATATGAAGGATGGAGTTGCAAAGGCAATTCAGAAGTTTGTGTTTGGTCTCAAGCATTAAGACTTTTTAGAGCTTCAAGAACCTGTTTATATTCCTGCTCAAGTGCCGGCATAGCAAGTTTTGCCTCAGCCAAAGAGCCACCGCGTAGAAGCTCGGTCACAGCAGAAGCTTGTTCAAAAAGCCTCTGAAGCCCAAGAGTTGCGCAAACGCCTTTGAGGGTATGAGCTGCACGGAAGGCGGTTTGAGTATCCTCCTTATCTAGCGCAGAACAAAGCTCTTTAAAACTACTATCACTCTTAAACATTGACAAAAAACGAAGCACAAATGCTGAATTTCCTCCCAGACGACTAATAACACTTGTAGCATCAGCTCCTACAGATGCATAAAAATCTTCCAAAGTACTCATATAAAATCTCCTCCTATCTTGTATTTCTTCCTACCAGCATTTCTTTCAGAGCCCCCCCCCAGCATTTCTTTCACTCATATGAATTTGCAGGGTTCTTTCCATGGTAGCCATATCAATAGGCTTTGCCAAATGGGCATCCATACCAGCTTTGTAGCATTCTTCCACATCTGAGCTAAAAGCATTGGCCGTCATAGCGATAATTGGAATAGTCTTGCCCAATGGATTTTTACCTTCTCTAATGGCACGGGTTGCCTCAAGTCCGTTCATTTTAGGCATCTGGACGTCCATAAGAATAGCATCATAATCACCTGGCTTTACAGCTTCAAAGGCATCTACAATCTCCTGACCGTTATGGCAGATTGTACAGGTGGCGTTATGCATGCCCAAAAGTGCCTCCAAAATCTCGGCATTAAGGGCGTTATCCTCAGCGCAGAGGAAGCGTCTTCCATTTAGTACTGAGTGTTGGGGCTGATGCGTAGTCAATACTTCATTTTCGCGGGCAGAATGAATTGCGACAACTAAGTTCTCAAAGAAGAACGGCCTTGCAATTATACCATCTACGCCAGTACTGGCCAGCGCTTTACGCATATGATCTGGGTGTTCATAATCACAGCAGAAAATAAGAACAACATCCTTTCCTGCGTGTCTAAGCAGTTTAACTGTATTAGCCAGTTTAGTCTCGTCAGTATAGCCAGAAAGTATAATTGCCTCCACCTTCTTTTTCTCAAGCAAAGAAACTGCCGCCTCTGGAGAGGCTACCACGCTAAGCTCTGCAGAGGTCTCTTTAAGCGCCGCCTCCACATTATTGACCAGCATTTCATCATCAGAGATTAGAAGCACACCTTCAACAGGGCAACTACTTTCTGCATTCTCATCAATAGGCAAAGTAAGCTGAACCTCAAAGTGACTACCTTTTTCATACTCGCTCTGCACTGTAATAGATCCGCCCATAAGATCAACAAGGCTCTTGGTAATACTCAAACCAAGACCAGTACCCTGTATCCGGTTTGTAACAGAGCTTACTTCACGGGCAAACGGCTCAAATAGATGTTCCAAGAAGTCCGGCTTCATGCCATGTCCGTTATCTATAACAGAGGTAAGGATGGTTGCATGACCTGCAACCTTACAAGGAATTTCCTCAATTTCAAAGTGAATTGAGCCACCTGGAGGGGTGTACTTAACGGCATTTGTCAGCAAATTTAAAAAGATTTGACGGCAACGAATGGAGTCTCCAATCAGATATTCGTGGGAAATACCCCTCACAGAGACAGTAAATTCCTGTCCTTTCTCGCTACACTGAGAACGAATAATGCTCTCAACCTGACCAACCTGTTCTGCCAATTTGAGCGGTTCAAGATTTAAATGAACGTCTCCGGCTTCAATCTTGCTCATATCAAGAACATCGTTAATCAGTCCAAGCATATAACTGCCAGATTGCCTGAGCTTTTGAATGTAATACCGTAAAGCAGATGGATTATCTACTTCATGCTCCATTAGAGTAGTAACTCCCATAATGGCGTTCATAGGAGTACGAATATCGTGGGACATGTTGGCAAGAAATTGACTTTTTGCCTTTGTTGCTGTCTCTGCCACCACTAGGGCCTGTTCAGTTGTCTTCTGCGCAATCTCAAGCTTTTCACGCGCTTTCTCTTCAATGGCAAGCATTTTCTTGCTACGTTGAACACGTGATATGAACAAGAATATCACAGCCATTAGCAATACAAGAACGCAAACGACTATGATAAATATCTTCAACAGAGCAGAAACCATGCTAGTTGCATTGGTTGCAACATCTGAGGCAGAAACCAAGAGCAAAGTTGCCCAATCGTAAGAGGTTATGTGGTTATAAACTACGAAAAATTTCTGGCCATTGATAATAGCATCAGTACAGACAAGCCCTTCCAATTTCCCCTGTTCCACTACAGCAGAAAAGCTATCCATATGCGGATAAATCTGTTCTTCCATGCCGTGATTAACGTTCTTGCCGTCAAAGTCCACCCCTTCAAGGGCTCCATCCAGAGCCAGAACATAGCCGTTGTAGTCAATGATATAAGCCACATTACGGCCTTCAAAAGAACTAGAATGGAAGTAAGGCTGCATATCCTCCATAGTGCGTAATATCACTAGGTAGTCAATTCTGTGTCCGTCAACCAAAACCTCTTCAGTCATGGTAATGACAAAAGCCATATAAGTTTCATTTTCAAGCCAGTTACTAATCAGTAAACTTTGTCTCTTTGAACCTGTCAGCCTGTCTATTGACGTCCACACTCCCTGCCGGCCTTCGCTCGTATAATAATTGCCGTTATCCGTTATAACGCGAAAATATACTTGAGACCCCATCGGCGCAAGATCTTCTTCATAATGCTTAATCTTTTCAGTCAAATCCTGACGCGTTATAGTTTCCGTCTGCGCCAGATTTGAAGCCAACTTTTCCAAATACCCCCACTGGATATCTATCTGAACGTCTAACTTCTCAAAAAGCTGTCTACTTATCTCTTCCAGCTGATAAACCGATTCCTGATACAGCTGATCAGAGGTGTAATGATACAGCAAAAATACGCCTGCACAGGCACAAAGCACAACAATACCACAGAGTCCTATAATTAGAACAACGCTGGAGGTGCTAGACGTATTTTTCTGCTGCTTATTCATTGCTTGCTTTCCTTAATTTGTAGAACCTTCCACAGTTCCTATATACTGCACAAGAGAATTATCCAAAGTTTTGGTAGATACTTCACCAACCTTCAAGAGGTATTCTTTAGCGGCATCTAAGCCAACAATGCCGGTGTCTTTAAGACCAAGAGAAGATCTCTCACTCCTAGTGTGGCCACAGATTACAACTGTGTACATTGTATCATCCTCCAAAGGCTGGCCATCTGCTGTCATAAGTACATACGGATAGTAGAAGCCTGTGTTACGGGTATCTGCACCCTTAACCGCTCTTTCCTTTATTTCTTTACCTGTGCGCTCTATAGTCTGAAGCTTGTCATACCAGCCTGTAGGCAAGAAGATTGTGATATATTCTTCAGTCAACTGGCCAGGTAGAATACTGCCGTTTGCACCATAGCTGTTTTCCATAAGAGCGTTAATGTTTGGGTTATACACGTTATAGGAAATAAGTGCTGCATCTGCACCTGTGGCTTCCAAGAACATTTGACCAGATAACTGAGCAGCCTGAACTGTGTTAAGCTCTTCTGTTACAGTTGCGTAACTTGTCACACCAGTTTCTCTAAGAGCTTTTTTGGTATTATCAAGAACCTGAAGAACCTCCTGACCTGTAATTTCTCCCTTAATCCAACTTAGAATAGACTCACCAACTGATACCAAAAAACCATCCCAGCCGGTGTAAATTAGGTTCATACCAAAACCACGGGATACAGCCTTTGCAGCCTCAGAATATGGAGATTCTGAAGAAATATTAAAGTCTTTTATAGAACACAAGTTAGTTGAACTTTCACCGTTAAGTGCATAGTAGCCTTCATTGGTTGAAAGAACCTCTAACACGTGAAGAGCATCCTGTAACTTTTGCTCGTTACCTGGCTCTAACAGCTCCTTGCTAAGTCCATAAAAACGTGTAGGACTTGTGATGTAGGTATTGTTCTCTCCATCCTCAGAATACCATGGCACAAGTATGTACTGATCCCCGGTTCCATCATCGTACTGAGTAAATTGTTTGACTGTACCAACGAGGAAAGCAGTATTCCCTTCTAGGAACTTACCAAGAACAGAAGAATATTCTTTACTTTCTGTGCCAAAGTTAATAAGACCACAGTCAATCAACTGCTGGAAAAACTCTATACAGGTCTGTAAATCTTCATTGTCGCTTGCCCAAGTATCGCTTTCAAGGTCAATGAAAGAAGATCTCCACTTTCTGCCTTGGACAGTGTTCATGTATTCACCGGAACAAGCATTAAAGAAGAAATTAAAAGCAGAACCTGGCAAATCAAGTAAACAGGTTGAAACATTGATACCCTTCTCTTTAAGAGCTGGGATTGTTTCATCCCGCATTTGTGCAAAACTTGTTGGAATGGCAATGCCGTTGCGCTCTAAAAGGGACTTATTGCACAAAAAGCCGGTAATTGTGAAATCAAATGGAAGCAAATAGACTCCGCCATCAACAACATACTCAGAAAGTCTTGCATCATTGTACAGTTCAGTTACGTGATACTGACTCAAATCAATGAGATTTTCCTTTTGATATTTTGCATCCCATGCCTGAGTTGTGCTGTAGATATACGGCATAATGCCAGTTTCTAGCTGCTGTTTGCAGTAGGCTGACATATTGCGTCCTCTGTAAGGTAAAATCTCAATGTTAATCTCTGGATATTTCTCAGCAACCAGCTCAATTAAGCCAGCATAATCCCGCTGTGCGTCCATAAGTGTAATAGATTCATGTTCTGTTGTTGTTGATACAACCTCTGTTTGTTCCTCGCTGATACCTTGGGCCAGCAAAGATGTAATGCAAACTGCTAGTAGCAGTATGGCAACCAGACTCTTTTTTCTCATATGTAGATCCCCCGTTTGTTCTTTTTGCGCTTTAGGTGAGAAAATTTACATTATTTGTTTGATCTCTTCTCCCGCCGCTAACATTACGATTGTATCAGAGGAAAAATTTGTTTCATATAGAACATTAAACAAAACTGGCTAAGAATTGGTTAAGGATTTAGTTTTACTCGCTCAATTGAGTGTAATACTTGAGTTTTTCCTCATCTGGCTCAATTTCTAGGAGGTCAAAAAACTCCTGTGGCTCAAAAGGACCATAGTCAGCTTGTGCATAGCAGCCGACAAGATTATCTGTAAGACTTTTCAATATTGTTGCTATATCTTTCCACTTGCTGGCAACTTTTACGTCCCCTAGGTCAAGAAAACCTTCAAGGCCGTGGCAAGAGACAAGAATATTTGGCAGACACAAATCTCCATGAGATAAAACTAAATCTTCAGGCTTATCTCTGTTTATATCTTGGTCTTCTATCCAACTTTTTGGACAGTCTGTTATATCCACAGCCCAAAGCGTTCGCAAAGCTGCAACTGCGGACTTTAATAGTCTTTTCCTGTTGGATAGAAGGGTTGGGTCACAAAGCAGCTTGCCCTTAATTTTTGACATTAAAATGTAAGACTTACAATCCTTTACTTCATGTCCATAAAGGTGCGGAACAGGCAACTTTCCTTGAAGCTCAACTAAAGCTTCATATTCCTTTTGTGTGCTTTCAGAATAGTCTTCTATCTTCAAAACCATATCATCAAATTGTAGTATTCTGGCCCCTGATCTACCAATAGTATGTTCAGTAACCCCAGCACAAACAATGTCCTTATTCAGCAGCTCTGGCCGATATTTTATGGTCTCCAGAACTGATTGGACCATTTTCCACTGTTTAATAGCTTTTTGATTTCCACTCAGTAAAACCTCAGGAACTCTATCCCCGTTATACTCAATTGGATGCGTGTACTGTGGATATTCCAGCAGTCCAGTTTCAAAACTTTCCTGCTCAGTAGCAGCTTCTCTTAGGCTTCCCTTTAGCAACCTGACTATAGAATCTGTTACTGTCATTGCAGCCAGTTCACCTCCTGTGAGGATAAAATCTCCAAGAGAAATTTGCTCGTCTACATATTTTTCAATGCGCGCGTCATAGCCCTCATAGTGTCCACAAATTAAGACCAAATCCTCAAGTTTTGAAAACTCCCGCGCCTTGCTTTGATTAAAAGTTTTGCCCTTTGGAGATAGAAGAACCACATGAGAGTTTACTCCTTGTGCAGCCTTTAGTGCACTGTGAAGTACATCAACTCTAAGAAGCATTCCAGGCCCACCACCGCAGGGAGAATCATCAATATGTCTAAAAGAACCTCCTGCATAAGCCTTAATATCAACAAGTTCTATAGTCAAAACTCCCTTCCTTATAGCTCTAGCAATAACAGGCATCTTAAGAAAAGAAGAGAAAGCTTCAGGAAACATTGTCAAAATTGTAATCTTCATGACTCAATGATACTCCAAATTGGCTTAACATATCCACTTAATACCTCTATAATCCAAGCATGCCTAGCACCTCCAAGGACAACACAAGCAAGAATCTACTTACCCTATTTCTTACCTTTCTCAAGATTGGAGCTTTCACCTTTGGCGGTGGCTATGCAATGATAGCCCTGATTGAAAACCAGTTTGTCACCAAGAAAAAATGGCTTTCTCAGTCAGAATTTTTAGACATGATTGCCATTGCAGAATCCACCCCAGGCCCAATGGCCATCAACAGCGCCACCTTCATTGGCTATAAGTGTGCCGGCATTCTTGGCGCCGCACTAGCCACGCTTGCAGTCTGCCTTCCATCTTTCATAATTATCTATCTCATCTCGCTTTTCTTTGATAAATTCTTAAGCCTCACCTACGTCACCTACGCCTTTCGTGGCATTCAAGTCTGTGTAGTCTACCTAATTCTCACAGCCGGCCTCAAAATGCTCAAAGCAATCCCCAAGAGCCCACTTAACATCACCATAGTCATAGCCGTCACAGGGACCATGCTAACTTGCTCCGTACTTGCCGTCTCGTTTTCGTCAATCTACTACATATTAATATGTGCAGGCCTTGGGTTAACCGTGTACGCTATTTCACAAAGGCGGCGCAAATGATTTACCTCAAGCTCTTTCTGTCCTTCTTTATAATTGGCGCCGTCTCGTTTGGTGGTGGCTATGGCATGATTTCCATTGTGCGCGACACCACTCTTGCAAACGGATGGCTAACAGAAAGCCAATTTGTCAACTTCATAGCTGTCTCAGAGTCCACTCCTGGGCCGCTTGCCGTCAATATGGCCACGTTCGTAGGCTCCTCCCAAGCCGGCATTCTTGGCGCCGCACTAGCCACGCTAGGCGTCATCCTCCCAGCCTTCATCATCATATTACTTATTTCTATTGTACTTAAAAATTTACTAAAGCACCCAGCTGTCGTATCCATCCTTGAAACCGTGCGCCCCTGCACTGTGGCTCTTATCCTCTCAACCGCCCTAATCTTAGCCTTAGACACCCTTCTTCCCGCCTACACTCCTGACGTCAAAAGCCTAGCCGTCTTTGTAATTCTCATCTTCACGCACTTGGTCTATAACAAGCTAACCTCCCACGCTCCTAACCCTATCCTCATGATTCTCCTTTCTGCAGTACTTGGCCTTCTCTTCTGGGGCCTTCTCTGAGAAATTAAACCCAGGCCAAAACTTTCAAAAACCACAACAAATCACTTTTGATAAGTTAAATCAGGTTAAATAATTAGCTTTTTACAAATTGTCACATTAATTGCCTCTTTCTTTCTGTTGAAGCACGTGCTAGCCTTGGAGCTACACCCCCTTGGGTGAACGGTGTTAGAGGTATTAGCGATGATGTAGAATAGCCTGGAGGGCGTTATGGGAAAAACGCAAAATCAGCTGGATTCACTGTCTAAATCAGTCATTAATTATCAAAAGTTGCAGGCCAAAGGCGGAGAAGAGAGAAAACAAAAGCGCCTTTATGAAGCCATAAGAACGCAAAGCCTTGTAGCCATCTATACCTCAGCTATCATAGCTAGGGTGATTACAGAAGAAGAGATGTCAGGCTTCATACTATACCTTGATGAAAGACTCCCAACAATTGTCTTATCCTATGATTGTAAGAAAAGCGGGTATATGGACTACCTGCTACAAATGGCCGCCTACAGAGCGCTCAACTACATAGCAAAGAAAATAAAGATGGCAAAGATGGATTTTGCCTTAGCTCAGTACGTATATGTTGAGCAACAGGAACAATCTTATATTGGATGGCAAAGCCTAATAGAAGATGACCAAACCATGTACACTGACGCTGAAACAATCAATATTTTACGATATTTATGCAAAAAGAGGCCATCGTTTCAAAAAAAGATATTCATTTATTTGCTAGGGGTTCTTCCTTATTTGTCCTCTGATGTTGTGAGTAACATATGTAATAGTTTCAATATTGACCTTGAACAAACCATGTGCATTTTCCAACGAATTTATGATAAATCGAACAAGCCAGAAACCGTCTCAAGATGGCAACAATTTGAACAACGGCGCAATAAAAACTGGTCTTATTTTCTCTACACTCAAGGAGAGCTTGAGTATGTAAGTGAACTTGGTGCAACAAAAGAAGTTCAGAAGCTAGAAGAACAATTTGCCAGATATAAGGTAAGAAATGAAAGTGCAAACTCTAAGCTGGAAGCAATCCGGAGAAAGACCAGCTACACCCTTATAGCAAAAGAGTTACATATTCCACGCGGAACCGTGTCGTCTACGGCTTATTTCATAAGAAATGTGCTAGAAGCTATCGGGCTGGAGAAGACAAAGCAGGAGGAGCTGGCAAAGAAAAACGGGCTAATTTCAATTATTAGGCAGTCGTATCAGGCAGAGGTCGTTGAGTTGCCGCGTTTTGAGCCAATGCTGGAGTTTAATCTGGAGAGCAGTAGGAAGAAAGCGCTGTTGGACTAATAACTTGTTGAACTGGCAAAAATGATTTATCGTTATGCACAGAGGTATTGCAACGCAGAGATATTGCAACGCAGAGGTGTTGTAACGCAGAGATATTGCAAACCTTCGCAAGGAGATAATTATGGCAGGTATTCCACTTAGAAAAGACGTCAAAGTTGAAGACACTTGGGATTTGACAAAGTTATACGCTACCAAGGCAGATTGGGAGGCGGAGTTAAAAGAGCTACAGGGCATGATTAGCCAGGCAGGAAAGTTCGCTGGCAAGTTGGGAGAAAGCCCAGCAAAGTTACTAGAAGCGTTAAAGTGGCTTACAGACACATCTATTGTTGTAGAAAAGCTTTACGGCTATGCTTCCTTGAATTATTCGGCCGATGCAAGCGACTCAGAAAACCAGAAGATGGTAGGAATTATCTCGCAAGTCTATACAAATTACGTTGCGGCAACCAGCTACATGACCCCAGAGTTGCTTACAATTGCAGAGCTGCCAAAGTGGATTGAAGCTAAGGAGTTTGACGATTATAGAGTCAGCTTGAAGAAGACCCTTAGACAGAAGGAACACACCCTCTCTCAGAAAGAAGAAGAGCTTTTGGCTAAGCAGTCGGAGCTCATGGGCACCCCACAAAAGGCCTTTGGCGTGCTAACCAACGTTGATATGAACTTTGGCGAAGTTGATGGCATGCCTCTCTCACAGAGCACCTGGTCACAGTTTATGCAAAATCCAGACCGTGAAGTTCGCAAGACAGCTTACGAAAAGTTCTACGGCACCTACCAGGGCCACGAGCAAACTATTGCAACTCTTTACGCTGGCTCAGTTAAGCAAGATATCTTTGCCGCAAAAGTCAGAGGCTTTGACACGGCACTGGATGCCGCTCTCTTTGAAGACGATGTCCCAAAGAGCGTCTACACAGGCCTAATTGAAGCAGTTCACAAGGCCTTCCCTGCTCTTCACAAATACTATGAGCTCAGAAAGAAAGTCTTAGGCGTCAACGAGCTTAGACACTATGACGTCTACGTCCCACTTGTAAGCTCAATCAAAACCCACAAGACCTACGAAGAGGCCGCCCAGATTGTCAAAGAAGCGCTAGCTCCACTTGGCAAAGACTACGTTGACGTAATTTACAGCGGAATCACCAAAGACCGCTGGGTAGACCGCTACGAGAACAAAGGCAAGAGAAGCGGCGCCTTCTCCAGTGGTGGCTTCATAGGCGATCCGTACATCCTACTCAACTACAAAGAGGATGTCCTGGGCGATGTCTTCACCCTAGCGCACGAAGGCGGCCACAGCATGCACAGCTACTACTCCAAGCGCAACAACCCCTTCTCCAGCTACAACTACACCATATTCGAAGCCGAGGTCGCCTCAACCTTCAACGAACAGCTGGTCGCCAAATACCTCACTGATCATGCCGATAGTGAAGAAATGAAAACCTACATCATAGCCAAGCAGGTAGATGACATCATTGCCACCCTCTTCAGACAGACTATGTTTGCAGAATACGAACTCCTGTGCCACACTCAGCAGGAAAATGGAGAGCCTCTCACTGTGGATTCCCTACGCAAGACCTACAAGGGCCTCCTAGAAGCTTACTTTGGCCCTGCCATGGTATTTGAAGACAACTCTGACCTTGAAGGACTCAGAATTCCTCACTTCTACAATGCTTATTATGTCTATAAGTATGCTACAGGAATATCGGCATCAATTGCCCTGTCAGAGAGAGTCCTCAACGGAGGCCAGCAGGAGCTTTCCGATTACCTTGGCTTCCTCAAATCCGGTGGTTCAAAGTTCCCAATCCAGAGCCTCAAGGGCGCCGGCGTTGATATGTCAACTCAGGCCCCTGTTGAAGCTGCCACCAAGAAGTTCGCAGACCTTCTTGACCAGCTTGAAAGCCGCATAGGTTGAACCTCCCTAGCCCTTTAAAAATCAAAAGTGTACTTAGATGGCCCAACAGGCCCATCAAGTACACTTTTGTACTTTGTAACGTAGGATTTGGGCATGCCCATCTGTTAATACGTGCCCCATTGTTGACATAGTTGATATTGTTAATATTGTTAATATTGTTAATATTGTTGATATTGTTGATATTGTTGATATTCTCCTGATAGATTGGCTACTACTAATGGCCTGGAAGGCTCAACAACAAGCTGATTTCTCTGTTTTTCCCTAAAAATCGGCTTTTTTTCGGAGAGATTCTTCTGAAAACATTTCACTTTGTAAAGATTTTTGAGGTGTGCTTCATTTAATATATATTAACTGCGCAGATTGGATTTCAAAAAAATCCTGAAGCATATTGACTATTTCTCTCAGATTGGGTATTTTCTCTGTTGTTCGAGTTTTTATACCTAACTACTGCGGCTGTGGTGGAATTTGGTAGACACGCTAGCTTGAGGTGCTAGTGGGAGAGATCTTGTGCTGGTTCAAGTCCAGTCGGCCGCAAAACAAAAAAGAGACGCCTGAAACGGCGTCTTTTTTGTTTTTAGGCCTTCTATCTGGACTTGAAGCTTTGCGGTAGGAAGACGCGAATGCATGGAGCGTCTGAAGCAAAGCCGGCCCGCAGTGCGGACTTCCGGGAGCACGTAGGGCAAGTCCAGTCGGCCGCATCATTGATGGTCAACATTGATACAATGTTGACCATTTTTTATTTCTTTGCACTAAAAGAAATAAAAGAATTAAGGTGTGAGGCGGGGCCTTAGTATCAGCCCCTAAAGTCCATTTTTCCGAGTTTTTGAGCCTCTTCTGCCCTTCCAATGCAACCCCCTTGAGGGTATTTCTCAAAAAGTGTGGGGTAATTCTCAAAAGGTTTGGGTTTGGGACTTTACTAAGACCGAAATCAGACCCAAAAAGAAACTATAATAGTATTTTTTACTTTATATCTTCCGGAAGAACTCTTCATCAATTGTATATGTCATCATTGGATGCACTCCAATTTCATATTCAGTAAGTTTGTTGATAAAGTCCTCTCCGTCCAAAAGGTCAATCTGTCTTTTTCCTGGGCTACTGGCTTCTTCTCGTGCTGCCTTTGAAAATGTGCCGGTTGTGATAAATAGTCCTTTTTCAATGTCTGTTGAGAGAGAACCACGAAAATCTCTAATCTCAGGGGCACCAACAACGCCACTATATCGTTTACACTGAAAAGCGACATTAAAACTGAAGATTCCATTAATCTTTAGTTTGCCTGTTCCGTCAATTCCTCCGTCACCAGATTTCTTTGTAACTTCAACCTGTGAAAAACCACATTCCCGAAGAACTCTTTGGCTTAATCTTTCAAACCCATATGGGTCCATTGCTTGCAAAATATCAGCAAGTCTTTCTTTCCAGGGTTTTATCTCTTCGGGAAATTCTTCATAGTCATTGGACGATTCTTCATCTTCTGGAAGATCTAAAATAGGATCTTTAATAGGAGATGAACCAGCCCCATTCCGTCTCTCCGCATTTTTCTTTACGATAGTAGACACGATTTCTTTCTCATTAAGAGTTTCTATGCCTACATAGTTAGGAGAGATTGACCAAACAGAACGAGCACTGTTTTGAATAACGCCATACCTTGAGAGATAGGTTCTTGCCCATGCCAACTGGTATGCCAATTCACTTTGGTTTCCCTTGTCTCCATGGGTGATGTCTGCCACTTCGTCAGAAATCTTCAGGTCGTTTATTACTTGATTCAGAATCTCATCATTGTTTCCAGACCCGCCAAGCTCTTTTAATGCAACAAAAGCGGGCATTATTAATTTGTTATATCGAGGAATTCGGCTATCTATTTTATTTCGCATGCCAAAATTTTATCACAGAAAAATCAGACTTCAAGATAATTTTAACAAACTGCAACCACAAAAACATCATTCAATACAGATGTTTTGCAAACACACTAAGAACAGAGAAGTAGAACGTATTAGGGAAAATACAAAACCACCAGAAAGGCCTGCCTAATAAGAGCTTTTTCTGATGTTTTTAAATCCTTATTATCTCCCCATTCCTGAACACAATCTCCATGCTCCCCTTTGAGTAGACGGTTACATGGTCCACCAGAGAAAGCCAAAGAGATTCAGAAAACTCTGAGATCTGACCGTTCATTTGGGAAAAATCAGAGCAGAATTTATCGAGCTCTAAGGCTCTTGCAGTTTTGCTTTGGATAGTTTCCTTG
>CAVCYP010000035.1:0-19009 GCA_963606545.1 Sphaerochaetaceae bacterium | reverse complement strand
CATCAGATTGCGGATCTGAGGGTCAGAAGTTCGAATCTTCCCGGTCTCAGATGTAGAGAACTGTAACATACGTTGCAGTTCTTTTTTTTTACCCTACCGGCAAAAAAAATTGGGGCTCCTTTTGGAGCCCCGGGAAAGCTTTTTTAATCTTCTGGCCGCAGATAATAACCATTATCGAATATATAAGAGGAGTAATCCCATTCGTCAGACCATTCAGCAGGCCTTTCATTCTCTTGCCAAGAAAGATACACCCAAGTATGTTCATTACCAGACCAATAGAAGGCCGCACTTTCAATGGTTTTAACGTAGGTTAAATCTAACTCTTCAATAGCATTACATTTTGCTATTGCTTTGCTCTTAATGGTTGTAAGGCTTTTTTCCTTATCAATAAAACCTTTCAGTTTCTCACAAGAAAGGAAACTATGTTCTTCAAGAGTTGTGACCTTATATAAATCCACCATCTCAAGGTTTTTAAGATGTACAAAAGTGTCTTCTTCTATTGTTGTAATCTTATCAGAGAGAATAACTTTAGAAACAGAAGCACACTCAGCAAAAGCTCCTTTACATATTTGTACAGTTTCTGGCCTCAAGGTTAATGAAATTAGGCTGTCAGAATCCATTGGAACTTGTGGAACACAAATAAGATAGAATTTGTCCGTTCCTTCAATGGAATACAAGGCAGTAGTGTCCACCAAAAAGTTTTTATTAGCCTCTAGAACCTTAAACTGCTTAATCTTACAATTTCTAAAGGCCTCTTCTTCAATGTGAAGAACTCCAGCTGGGATTGAAACCACCTCTTTAGCAGAACCAAACTGCTGCAAAGAAGTATCTCTAAAGGCTCCGGCTTGTATAGACCTCAAAGAAGAATCAGATTCTGTAAAATATACCTTACTAAGCTTAGCGCAATTTGCAAAAGCCTCTTTCTCTATCATTATTATAGTGCTAGGCAGGATAACTTCCCTTATGCCAGAACTATAGAAAGCCCGCTCAGCAATATAGTTAACTTCTACATCTTTAATACGTGAGGGAATTTCTACAACCTTAATCCAATCTAGATTAGTACATTCAATACCAGTAAGGGTATGTTGTTTTGCATTAAACTTCAGCGTTAACCACTCAGAGGTTAAGTTTGTATCTTTGGTAAACTTTACAGTAGAAACATCTTCAATAAGATTGTCTCCATCTGACCAACCCAAGAAAATATAATGCGCATTCTCATCATCTGGACGGCTAGGGTTTTCTGGAATTAGATCCTCTGCCAAAGTTGCATTCTCTGCAACCTCTAAACTAACTGGTTTAGTCTCAACCCCGTCATTAAATGTCACCTTGTACACTTCTAAATCAGAATTGCAAGAGACAACACACAGTAACAAAACTGCTAAAAAAACAAAAAAGGTCTTTTTCATAAGAACCTCCTAGAATCTATAAATATACCCAACCCTTGAAGTGTATGCCATTAAGGCTAAAACAGCAGAAGCGTAACCCTCTAGCGTAACAGTAAAGAAGTTTGCTGAAGTTGTTATCTCTCCAGTGCTACTATCTTTCTGATTTGCAATAAGAACACCAGCTAAAGGAACTTCTGTTGCTAGATAAAGTCCACTATGCTTGCCAAAGTTAAACTGTAGCTTCATTGCAACATCTGCAGAAACAATGCCAAATTTTGCGCCAAGCAAGTCTTTAAATAACTCAGAATACATTCCAGCAATTGAAAGACCTAAATCAAAATCTACCTTTTCTGATTTAATCAAATCATAAGTAGCAGAAAGGGTTCCTGCATAACCAACCTTAAAACAGTCACCTAAATATCCAAAAATATTAGAATAGGTAGGATCTTCCGCATCCTTATCATTGAAATATCCAATAATACCGACATTAGGGAAAGCAGAATACAAAGTTCCACCAAAGTCAAACTGTCCAAGATTATAGGAGGCTCCAACATGTGAGACCAAGTAAGAAGTTCCTCCATAGACATTCAATTTTGATTCTACGCCAGCAAAAGCAGAAAAACAGAGTACAAGAACCAACAATGTAATCAAAAATTTCTTCATATAAACTCCTTCTTCTCCACCCTCTCAACAGTATATAACAAAAAAGGAGTTAAAAGGTATCACAAATTATATTTCCAAATTTTTATTGGGTTCATGCGGAATCTTACAATACAGTACAACCACGCAATTGCAATGCTAGACAAGTGAATCAAATGCGCCACCCCACCATTTATACCCATAACCTGGTCAAACAGCTCAATTGCAATATAAAGCATTACCGCGTAAGGCATCCGCATTGGAATAAAGAAGAACAGCAGAACCCGAGCATTAGGAAAAAACACAGCCGTCAGCAGCAACATGGCATATAGCGACCCCGATGCCCCTACAACCACCACCGTATAGGTTCCCATAATTAGATAGAACAGATAGCTAATAACGCCACCAAGAACACCACAGACAAAGTAAAACAGCAAAAATTCTCTGGTTCCAAGTTCTCTCTCAAGTATGCGGCCAAACATATAAAGCCCCAACATATTGAAGAGCAAATGGCTAAAGCTTGTATGTACAAACATATAGGTAAAAAACTGCCATACCCAGCCCATGTTAACACAGCCAGGAATCAAACCTAACCAATAAATCAAAGGAAGTCCTTGGATGCGAAGGCTTGTATAGTTAACAAGCATATAAACTGCAATGTTTATCAGGATCAAATATGTAACAGCATTTGAATATGTATATTTGAACTTCTTATTCAGGAAATTATTCTGTACCATGCCTTAAAAATAGTATCCCTTTTCGTGAACGTCAACCTACCTCCATATTTCTATAGATAAACCCCTTATTATCTGCTAAAGGGATCTTCTTCAGAAAGTTCTCAATAAAGAACCTTCATTTGTAGCTTCAAAAGAGTCTTTTGCAATGTGGAATTCAGACTTTTTTATCAATTTAACAAAGAGTTTTCTTCCTTAATTTATTTCTTATCCAAGCCAATGAGATAAATTTCAAAGCTATCGGTTCTGCAGGCTTTGGGTTTGAGGGTTTTGGCTTTCCCGAACATGGAGCGCATGGTCTGCAGGATTTGCTGTTGGCCGCCACCTTGGAAGATTTTGATGACTAGGTTGCCGTGGATTTTCAGTTGCTCTTGGGCTAAGAGGACTACCTGTTCTGCAAGCCATTCGCTTCTGGTGGTGTCTACGGTGCGGTTGCCGGTGGTCATTGGAGCTGCGTCGCTAATGATGGCGTCAAATGGGCCATGGCTAGTTAATTTTGCGCGAATCTCCTTTGAGAAGGCATCGCCAACGTAGGCGGTGACGGTTGGAGGCACTGGGTTGAGGTTCAGAGGATTCAGGTCAACGCTGATTATTGTACCTTTGCCTTTGAGAAGCATTCTGTGAGTATAGAGCGTCCAGCTTCCGGGTGCTGCGCCTACGTCTAAGACGGTATCGCCAGGCTTGATGATGTTGTTAGCTTTCTGGATTTCTTCAAGTTTATAAACGCTTCGGGCGGGATAGCCTTCCCGGTGAGCTCTGAGGGTGTAAGAATCGGCCGTGTCTCTTCTGCTAGTTGCCATAGTTGAGTTATACCTTGTTAGTGTATTCAAAGTCAAATGCTACAATTTTTGAAAAGTTAATAAGATGTAAGGCCCGAGTGAACTGACGCCGTTATGCGCCCAAAAATCAGAAGTTTTCAAGGAATTTGGGATGCAGAACAAGGATAGGAACGAGGGACAGTACATAGATGTACGGCCCGAGTGAACTGACGCCGTTATGCGCCCAAATTCCGCAGAAAACACAAAAAAAGCTAGGCCAGTAGGTTGAATGGGAGAGAAAACTAGCCTAGCCCCTAAGCATTTTGTGCTCTTTTAATAAATATTATCACTCAAAAATACAAAATTGGAAGCCTAAATCGTATTTTTTTTCACAAATATGCTATTTTTGAACAAAATTCCAACAAAAACTGCATATTTGTTACAAATCAAACAATCAACAGACTGTGTAGCTTCTTGGTGAAGCCGGCAGGATCCTTTGGCATGACACCTTCAGAGAGAAGCGCCTGGTCCAAAAGAACGCTGGCAGCGTCAGAGACAAAGGTCTCATCAGAAGAAGCAATAATGCGCTTAACAAAAGCATCGGAAGCATTGACCTCAAGAATTGGAGCGGTACCTTCGTAATCAGACTGACCCATTGCCTTGAGGATTTGCTGCATTTGGACGGACGGGTCATTGTCGTCAGTGACCACAACAGCTGAAACGTCTGAAAGTCTGGAGGAGACAATTACGTCCTTGACGCGGTCTCCTAGAGCTTTTTTGAGCTTTTCTACAATGCTAGCGCTCTCTTCCTGGACCTTCTTCTTTTCGTCTTCAGTCTGGAAGTCGTCCATTGCGCCACTCTTGTTGATGGCTTTAAGAGGAACATCGGCATACTTGCCAACGGAAGAGATGACAATGTCGTCAATGTTGTCTGTCATGAGGAGGACTTCAAGGCCCTTTTCCTTGTAGGAAGCAAGAAGTGGAGAGTTGCGCAGGGTATTCTCGTCAGAGCCAGTGATGTAATAGATGCTCTTCTGGTCTGCCTGCATTCTTTCCTTGTAGGCTTTGAAGGAAGTGTAACCTTCTACTGCTGTACTCTTGAAACGAACCAGTTCAAGAAGTTCATCTCTGTTGGTGTAGTCTTGATAAAGACCTTCCTTCAAAGGGCGGTTATACTGGTCAATAAACTTTGTATAGAGCTCAGGATTCTGTTCAGAAATCTTCTTAAATTCGCTCAAGAGTTTTTTCACAGAAGCATTTCTAATGGTCATCATGACCTTATTCTGCTGAAGGATCTCTCTTGATACGTTCAGTGGCAGGTCTTCGCTATCAATTACACCACGGACAAAACGTAGATAGGTAGGAAGGAGTTCCTTCTCGTCGTCTGTGATGTAGACTCGCTTGACATAGAGCTTCACGCCTGGCTTGTAGTCTGCCTGATACATATCAAAAGGAGCCTTTGCAGGGATATAGAACAAGGTGGTGTACTCTGTGGCACCTTCTGCCTTGGTATGAATGTAGAAAAGTGGGTTCTCAGAGTCATAATAGTTGTTCTTATAAAAATCGTTGTAATCCTCTTCTTTTAGAGAGCTCTTGCTTCTTGCCCAAAGAGCTGCGGCGCTGTTGATTTTCTCAACCTTGTGCTCAGTGCCTGTGACGTTGTATTTATCGTCGTAGGTGTTCTGGTCGTAAGCAAGATAGATAGGATAAGCAATGTGATCACTGTACTGTTTTACAAGATTCTCAAGTTGCCAACGGTTTGCATATTCTTTGCCTTCATCGTTTAGATAAAGGACAATTGTTGTTCCACAAGTTTCACGTTCCGCTTCTTCAATTGTGTACTTTTCCTTGCCGTCGCTGGACCACTTGTAGGCTTGGTCGCAACCAAAGGCCTTTGAAGTTACCTCAACCTTGTCTGCTACCATGAAGGCAGAATAGAAGCCTACACCAAACTGACCAATGAGGTTGCTGTCTTTGCGCTGCTCATCTGTAAGATTAGAAATGAAGTGTTTGGTGCCAGAACGTGCAATAGTGCCCAAATCTTCATTGAGCTCATCATGGCTCATTCCAATACCGTTATCTGAAATTGTAAGGGTTCTCTTGTCGCCCTCTGTGAAAGAAAGGTCAATCCTAAGCTCGCCCTCTGGAGCATTGCCTTCAACCAAAGTCTTGTACTTTAACTTATCCAAGGCATCTGAGGCGTTAGAGATAAGCTCTCTAAGGAAGATTTCTTTATGCGAATATAACGAATGGATTATCAGATGTAGTAGCTCCGATACTTCCGTTTTAAACTGTTTGCGTTCCATGTTAACCTCCAAATTCAACATTAAAACTCAACGTCAAAGTTAATAAAAACTACGCTAGGAGGCAAGTTAAAAAAGCAATAAAGAGATTAAAGTACCGCTTTGAATTCTTCAAGTAAAGAAGATAGATAGAGCCACTCATCCAAAGCCACTTCAGCAGCTGCTACCATATTTGCCCTATCGCCAAGTTTAGAACATTCAAACGATAGCCCAGGACAGCACTTTTCCATGAAAATTTTATAGGATTCTGGGATTGTAGACCCTTCTCCGCCAATTATCACCTTAGTAGAGCCTGTAACCTTAGCAGCTATAGAAAGCGCTTTTCCAAGAGCAGAAAGAGCTTCTTGTGACACGTTAGGCCACAAATTAGCCAAGTGGTCTTCCCTATTACTAGACAACGCCCAGGCCGATATTATGGTTTCAAGACAACCAATTTCTCCACACCAACAAAGACCGGTTTGTGCCATTTTAATATGTCCAAATCCGTTATAATCTCCAAAAACTTTGCCATTTTGAACAAAGGCCAAGTTTACATTATCTCCCCAGTTAAGGTACATAACAGGCCCACTAGAAGACAAAAAATCAGGGGAAGCAGCCACTCGTTCAGCCAAAATTAAAGCAGTAGTAGAATTGCGCACACAGGCCTTAAGCTTAAGAACCTGAGAGAAAGCTGAAGCCAAAGGAATATTCTTCCAGGGAAGATAAGGACATTCAAGAATTGTGCCAGAATCTTCTGAGATTCGCCCAGCCACTGTAATTCCGGCGCCAAGGATTTTATCAGCAGAAACTAGTTTCATAACCCTAATACAGCTTTTGATAATTCCAACACAGAACTCTTCAACTTTGACATCTATCTTTGTGGGAATACGCTCAAATCTGACAGGATTTGCATTAAGGTCACATAGAGCAACAGTGGTGTTTCTACTTTCAATATCTACAGAAAGAACAAAATGGGAAGAAGGGACAAGTTTTAAAGCAGTAGCCTTACGGCCATTGTTACTTTCAAGCTTACCAACTTCTTCAATGAAGCCTTCAGAAACCAATAAATCGACAATTTCCCCAATTGAGGGTTTGTTTAAGCCCAAAATACGGTTAAGCTCAGCTTTTGAAAGATTATCTTCCTTCCTTATAGCGCCAATTATCCTTGCCGTATTTATGGTTCTAGCCGATTTTGGTTGTGAAAGCTTCATTCTTTATTCCTTAGTTTTCAGCAACAATCTTTGAATACTTTTCAAACTCTGCATTATTGCAAAGTACAAAGTGTCCCTTTTCTACCTCTCTGAAGGTTGGAGCATCTGTTCTGTAATCATGGTCAGCCATTGGATTATAAACAATTCTCTTTCTGTTCTTCTCATAGTTAGGATCAGGCTGAGGAATTGCACTTAACAGAGACCTTGTGTACGGATGAAGTGGATGCTTAAACAGTTCATCAGACTCAGCAAGTTCAACCATTTTTCCATAATACATAACACCAATTCTATCAGAGAAATATTTGACAACACTGAGGTCATGAGCAATGAAAAGAATGGTAAGACCCATCTTCTCTCTGAGGTCATTAAGAAGATTCATTACCTGTGCTCTAATTGAAACATCCAAAGCACTGATAGGCTCGTCAGCAATAATCAAAGAAGGCTCCATGATAATAGCACGAGCAATACCAATTCTCTGACGCTGTCCACCGGAGAACTCATGAGGATAACGAGAAGCATGCTCTCTCACAAGACCTACCGTCTCAAGCATCTCATAGACCTTCTGGTCAATGTACTCTTTATCCTTAACCCCCTTGATTACAAGACCTTCAGCAATGATGTCTCTGACGGTCATACGAGGGTCTAATGAAGCAATAGGGTCCTGAAAAATCATCTGAATCTGGTTTAATAGGCTACGATCCACGTTTTTGTGGTCTTCTTTAGCCTTTGCCATTTCAGCCTTGTTGTCAGCAATAATCTTGTCTAATTCTGCAAGTCTTGCAGCATCTTTGCAGGTCTTTTTTTCTGTCTTTGCAGCTGCAATAGCATCCTTGTAGGACTTAAGACCAGCACAAATTCTCTGTCCCTTGAAATAGACACTTCCGCTTGTGCAGTCGTAGAGTCTGATAATGGATCTTCCGGTAGTTGTTTTTCCACAACCGGACTCACCTACCAAACCAAAGACTTCACCTTTGTTAATTTCAAAGCTTACGTTATCTACAGCCTTGTTGACGGTATGACGGTCAAGCTTGAAGTACTGGCACAAGTTTTCAACTTTAAGTAAGACTTCTTTGTTGTCTTGGTTCATTGTTCACCTCCACGCTTGCTCATTCTTTCAATACGGTCTTTTACAATCTCTGGCATCTCAACATGCGGTGCATTTGGATGCAGTAACCAAGTTGCTGCATAGTGAGTATCTGTAATCTTGAACATTGGTGGCTGTTCTTCAAAGTCAATTTCCATTGCATACTTGTTTCTAGCTGCAAAGGCATCTCCCTTTGGAGGATAAATCATGTTTGGTGGAGTTCCAGGAATGGATTCAAGTTTATTACCCTTGCTATCCAAATCTGGAATAGAAGCCAAAAGTGCCCAAGTGTAAGGATGAGCAGGACTGTAGAAAACTTCATCCGCAGTTCCATACTCAACAATCTTTCCAGCGTACATAACGGCAATTCTGTCTGCCATGTTAGCAACAACGCCAAGGTCGTGAGTAATGAAGATAACGGAGAGGTTTCTTTCCTTCTTAAGTTTGTTAATCAGCTCAAGAATCTGTGCCTGAATTGTAACGTCCAAAGCGGTTGTAGGCTCATCACAAATAAGAATATCTGGGTTAGCTGTCAAGGAAATTGCAATAACAATTCTCTGTCTCATACCACCGGAGAACTCAAACGGATACTGTCTGTATCTCTTTCTAGCCTCAGGAATTCCAACCTGTTCCATGACTCGGATTGCGCGGTCTTTTGCCATTGACTTTGTGACAACTCTAATCTCGTTCATTGCGGTTTCACGGAGCCAAAGAATGAAAGAGCGGCTTCTCTTGTCAAAGTCAAACTTTGAAACAGCTTCAATTCTATTTTCAAATTGTTCCTGCATGTTTGTAAGAATCTTTACAAGGTTTCCCTGAACCAGTTTGAGGTCTGCCAAAGAAAGAGGAGCAACCTTTGCTTCCGGAGCCTTACCCTTTGCTTCCAGTCTCTCATATTTAGCCGTCTGCTTGATAAATCTCTTTTCTTCCGCAAGGTTTCCCTTCACATCATCAAAATAAGTCTTTGCTGCGCTACTAAGGCTAACTCTGAAAGTGTAAGCATAGCTATCCTTAACCGTCTCAAGTGGGTCAATTGCCTTTTCAACTGCGTCTGCAACGCTACGGACCAGCTTATCGACATCGGTCTTATCTGGCATGTCTGAGGAAAGTTTGCGCTTTACGTCGGCAAGGGCTTCAAGTGCAGCTTTCATGTCAGTTACAGATTTGTTGGAGGTGTATTCGAGGGCCGTCTGGACATCTGCCATGAAGGCCTGGAAATAAGAGGTCTCGAAAGCACTTGAGGTCTTTTCGTTAAGCTCTTTGCTGTCTTCGCTGCCCAAAGTGTTGTCGCCAAGCACAATCCAGCAGCCTAAAGCAAAGAAATCCGGTGCCTCTTCAGCTATGGCCGCCTTAAGCAACTTACAGCCCTCTTCCAACACTGGAACAAGGTCATTGTACTTCTTGGTCTTGGAGGCGTCATGGGAGGTCTTAATCAGCTTCATGTAAACCAAACCCATAGCCTGAGCATCACGCACCACAAAGCGGTCTATGGAAGCCTTAAAGTAGTCCGCAACCTCTTTGGCCTCGGAAACGGCGTTTGTAACCGCTTCCTTGCTTATAGCCAAAAGCATATCCTCTGCAGCCTTAAGTCCGGCAACCGCGCTGGAATAGGCCTGCGAATACGGCGCCTCATACTTTGCCTGCACCCCGATAATCTTCTTAAACGTAGTGAATCTTGTTTTATCTTCACTACAGCCAGAAGCTTTCATTGCCTCATCAAGCTTATCCAAGGTTACAGCAAGCTTCTTGTGGCTTTCCTTTCTGTTTGCCTTGTTCTTGAGAATCATGGCCTCAGTAATCTGATTACCAATTCTCATGATTGGGTTCAAAGAAGAAAGCGGATCCTGGAAGACCATGGAAATCTTGTCCCCACGAATCTTATGAAAGTCATCCTCACTAATCTTCAAGAGGTCTCTACCGTCATACAAGATCTCTCCACTTTCCACAATTGTGTTTCCAGCCGATATTCCCAAAATGGTCTTACTTGTAGCCGATTTTCCACTTCCTGATTCTCCAACAATTGCTAGAGTCTCGCCCTTGTAAAGGTCAAACGAGATATCTCTAACAGCCTGGAGCTTTCCATTGATTGTTTTAAATGAAATAGTCAGGTCTTTTACCTGAAGTTTCTTTTCTCTATCGTTAGCCATTACTCGTCTGCTCCTCTAAGTGCTGGGTTGAAAGCATCTCTGAGACCGTTACCAAACAAGTTGAACGAAATCTCAAGTAAAGAGATAAACAATGCAGGGAAGAAGATAATATGCGGATACGTTGCAAGATAATCTTTTCCGTTGGCAAGCATGGTTCCAACACTGGTCATGGTTGAGCTCTCAAGGTTGATAATACCAAGGTAAGTCAAACTGGATTCACTGAAGATAACTCCAGGAATAACAAGAACAGAACCGGTAATGAGAGTTCCTAAAGAGTTAGGGAAGATGTGCTTGAACATGAGTCTTCCGTTACTTGCACCAAGAGTTCTTGCAGCAAGAACATACTCTTGTCCTTTAAATCTGTAGAACTGCATTCTTACACGGGACGCCATTCCAATCCATCCGGTTAGAACAAAGGCAAACAACAGGCTCCAAACGGGACCTACCTTCTTTGCCAAGTGCAACTGGAACAAAGTGGCAACAACCATGAAAGGAATGTCTACCAAGATATCGCTAATTCTTTCCATTACAAGGTCAAGCGTTCCACCATAGTAGCCTTCTACTGCACCATACAAAGAACCAATAAAAAGGTTGATGATGGATACTGCAATAGCAAAAATGAAGGAGAATCTTGCTCCCTGTGCTAGACGAGTAAAAATATCCTGTCCAAGAGAGTTTGTTCCAAAGACAAAACAAGGTTCAAAGCCATATCTATATTCAAAATAGGTGTACTTAAGGATACGGCACTTATAGGAAACAGAAGTAGAGTCTCCAGTAACAGTTGCGTATCTGTAACGGTCTTTTGCCTCTGAATCTTCAAGACCTGGGTCTCCTTCAATTCTCAAAGAACTGTAGTTACCATCATTTCCACTTGTTTTGTAAACGTTCTTGAAATTTCCATCTTTATCAAGCGTTGCAACGCCCTTAGCATTTGCCTCATACCAAATGTTGGCATCACTTACGTTCTTGGTTTTGATGGCAGGGAAAATTACCTGCTTTCCTGTTTCATTCTGCCAAGCCTGAAGGCTATCATACTGGGCTTGAGTAAGTGTCATGTAGATAAAACCATTAGCTGTATAGCTATCTAGCTTTGCTGTGTAAATAGTTTTTCCCTCTGCAGAAACTGTAGAACCATAAACTTCTCTGACAACATCATAGCCAGTTTCTTCTTCAATTGCCCTGTAGTAATTGAGGTTATTGTCCGTAAGTTCTACCTTCTGACAGCCATCCCAGCCAAGCCACTGTAACCATTTTACTTTTGGAAGCAATTTGGTATAGGTCAAATAGGTTGTATCTGTAAGGCTCTTAGAGTAAGTAGTTTCGCAGAAGATTGGAACAATCAAAGCATAAAGAACAAGAATGCCAATAATAATTGTTGCAACAATAGAACTCTTGTTCTTTCTGAAGCGGTTCCAAGCGTCTTCAAAATAACCAATTTGTTTTGTCTTAAATTTCTCGTCACTATTAGAACGGGAATTGGTAAATCTAAATTTTTCTGCTGGAATATTTTTAATATCAATATTTGCCATTTGCCTTGCTCCCTATTCTAATTCTTGGATCAATAAATCCATAGCTCAAATCCAGAAGAATTCCTGAAGCCAAACCAATGATGGTATAGAAGGCTGACAGCAACATAAAGAAGTTGTAATCCAAAGCAGTAATTGAGTTGACGTACAGAGGACCAACACCAGGAACAACAAAGATGTTCTCAATGATAAGAGATCCTCCAATGATACCAATGAACTCAGCAATAATCATTGGAAGAATGACGACCATTGCATTTCTAAGGGCATGTCTTCTGGTAGTCTGTGCCTTTGTAAGACCCTTTGTTCTTGCCAGTAACAAATATTCACTTGTAAGGACCTCAGTTAACTCCGCACGAGTGTAACGGGCAAAACCAGCAATGGAACCAAAAGCCAAGGAAAGAACGGCTGGTAGCATTGAATGGAACATGGACCAAGTAAAATAATTGGTACCGCTGTTCATAACAAGTGGGAACCACTTAAGTTTGAAGCAAAGGAAGTACTGAACCAAAAAAGCATAAACGTAACTTGGAACAGAAACAAAAACCATAACACCGGTGGAAATCAAATGGTCCTGCCACTTATTCTTTTTAAGAGCAGCATAAATACCAAGTAATAGTCCAAGTGGAACGGAAAAAAACATTGCGTAAACGTTCAAAAGGATTGTGGAAGGAAGCTTACTAAGGAAGATTTGCATACAATCTTGACCAATATACAAAGATTCACTGACACCCCAGTCACCGGTAAGCAACGTTCTTGTTATGAAGTTCCAATACTGCTGAATCAAAGGGATTGCGTTTCCATTTGCATCTACAAGGCCCTGGCGAACTCTTCGCTGAAGAACCAAAGACATATCCTTACCAAACTGCTGTGCCGGAATATTTGGGAGCAATCTAATTAGGAGGAAACATCCCGATATAATTACAAAAAACGTCAGAAGCATAAGTAAAATACGCTTTATGACATATTTAACCATAATCAACCTCTCTCTATGGCAATGCGTAGGAACGGGTTAAAAACCTGCGCCTGTGTATTGCTATAATATGAGCAAAAAAGCCTCACCAGCGCTTTTGAGCACTGGTGAAGCTGTTGTACTAAAAGGAATTAGAACCTAGTTGTACTTCAATACATAGTTCTGAGAAGCGCAATATGCATCCCACTCAGCATCTGTGTAATTGTAGGTGAAATACTTAAGTCCGCCACGACCCATACCAAAGATATAGTCTTCTGTGTAGTACTGGATCTGCATTCCCTTGAGGCTTGCTGAAGAAGCATCCATGATTGGGATTTCTTCATAAGTCATCAAGACAGCCATTTCAAGAGCTGCAAGAATGTCAAGTCTGGCTTCTGGATCATTGTCTGCGTCGCCGCAAGAATAAGTAATCATTTCGCCGTTTTCGCTCTTAATTGTGAGAGCTTCGCCAAGCATGATTGAATTCCAGTCGCTGACTGTAGCTGTGTAATTTGTACCATGGATATTGACTGTCAGAGATTCCTTTGTTGTATCCCAGCATGGGTTGTACTGATAAGACTCTGATGTGTAAGCTTCCATGAGGTTGTATGGATCAAGAGTTGAACCTGTCCAACCAACACCAAAGAGCATGTCTACCTGGCAGTTCTTGAGAGCATCAGCAAAGCCGTTTCCAAGAGTATCGTCTCTTGTGAAGGTGAGCTTGCCTTCAAACTTTGTTCCCTTGACAGCTTCTGTGAAGCAGTTTACGAGATACTCATAACCGTTGTTGTAGAACTTAGAAGTTGAGTTTGGAGTACCAATCTTAATCTCAACAACATCATCTGCATCCATGAGGCCCTGAGCAATAGCAAGGTCATAAGCTTCATCAAAGAGCTGCTGTGCCTTTGTGAGGTTGTAACCTGTGATAGAATCAATAGCTTCATCTACATCTTCATAGAGCTTGCCTTCACCAATGTCTTCTGTGAGACCCCAGAAGTTAATAAGAACGTTCTTTGCCTGATCTGTTGAGCGGTAAGGGGTTCCTTCCTCTGGGTTGCAAATGATGAGGTCTGAGTAGAGAGCGTAAGCAGGTCCATTGGTTGGGCTTGTTGCAAGACAGAAGTCTGCTCTGTTAAGAGCAAAGCTCATTGCCTGTCTGAACTCAAGAAGAGTAAGAACTGTCTTGTTGATGTTTGCACCAGCTGCTTCCTGCATGGTTACGAGCTTCTCTGGATCTGGGTTGAAAGCCATGAAGTAGGTGCTGTCACCAGGGGTGTAGTAGCAGTAGTCTGACAAGGAGTAAGTCTTCATGTCATCAACTGTAAGTCCATAACCATCAAGCTTGCCCTGGATGAAGAGCTCAAGTCTTGTTGAAGCTTCTGGAACATAGTCTGCAACAATCTTTGTTGTCTGATAGAGATCTGGATTGTCGTTGAAGAGATAGTAGTTCTCGTTCTTCTCAAGAACAAACTGCTTGTCTGCCTGGAAAGATGTAAGCTTGTAAGGACCATAAGAAGGTGTTGTCTCTGCTGATGTGCAGTAAGTTGTTGTGTAAACGCCATCAACAATGCTTGTGCAAGCATCATAGAGATCAAGCTTTACGAGGTCAGAACCTGTGAGAGAATAAAGGAGATAGAAGCCTTTGAGTGGCTTTGTGAGACAAATGAGAATGTGATAATCATCAAGTGCCTGATATCCAACTTCTGACCAGTCAAGTTCTGGGTAAGTTGCTGCGTAAACAAAGTAGTTAGGAACGTCAGCTTCTGTCTCGCCCCAGTTTGGGTTACCTGTTGTTACAGGAATGAAGAGAGCATAGTTCTCATCTGTGAGAGGAATAAGACCGTCTTCATCAGCCATAGCAATGAGAGCGTCCCAGTTTGTTACATCAAAATAGGAGGTGCCATAAGCATTGACATAATCAGCAAGAGTATTGCTGTTGGTCCAAGCAAGAGCAAAGTCAAGACCAATGTAAACAGGCTCGCCGTTTGGTCCGTAGTACTGTCCATCCTCACCCTTTGTAAGGTCAGCCATTGTATAAGCAGCATTAGCGCCGTTATCAAGCTTAACTGTCTTACCCTGATAGAGGTATTCTTTTGCATTGTAAACAACCATGTTACCACTGTAGAGGTTATCAGCTCTGTAGTTCTGAGCTTCTGGAGCAATCAATCTCTTCTGTGACTCAACAAAGTCATAAGCATTGATAGGTGTGCCATCATCCCACTTGAGATCCTGTCTGATGGTGATGATGTAAGCCTGGTTTACAGAATCCTCTGTGATTCCGTACTGGCCAACATACTGAGCTGTAACATCTTCAGGTTCACCTACAGCCATTGCTGGAACAACTTTGTAACCGGTTTCATCTTCATTGTAATCAAATGTGTAGAAGCCGTCCTGTACATAGTCACTAATCTCTGTTTCAGTGTTAGTTTCATATGTGTGAGGGTTCCAGTTGGTTGGGAATACTGAAAGAGCCTCATTATATGTATATGTAGCAGGCTCTGCAGTTTCAGTCTTCACTTCTGTGGTTGCTGTCTGATTCTGAGCTTCAGCTGCGCCCTGTGCAAAGACAGAGAATACAACGCAAAGAACCAGCAGTAAAACTGTCAGTTTTTTCATTTTTATTCCTCCATGAAAAATTTTATTGCCATTGTAAATATCAATAGGTTGATACAGTTTATCAGTGGAAGTTGTTTCTTTCAACTATTAGTAGCGAAAATACATTTTTTTAACACTCGGTGTTGCCCTGTCTAACAAATTTTTTTAAAATTGTAAGTACACAATCAAAAAAATCACTGAAATTAGAACAAAACTTAAACCAGAAATTAAAAATTCTAGGACAGAACTCTTTTTTGTATGCTTTCGTTCTTTGTACTCACTATAACTTTCTTTGTGTTCTTCATAATCCTTCTTTCTCAGATTGAAAAGTTTACTAAACGAGTACCCTATTCCATCAGACACCCCGTTGTCAGAGGCCCAAACAAGTCCCGCTACAACAAGTAGTATTGCGCCAGCAAAAAAGAAAGAGTCACTTAAAATCATGGCCGTTTCCTTAATGGTAGTTACAGAAAATACGCCCTTGACCACTAATAAGGCTATTGTTATGACTATGCACACTCCAAAACAAATTAACAGTTTAACCTTATCTATTTTGATTTGCATAAACTCCTCCTAAAACTTTCCAAGTTAGCCAAGCCCTCCGGAGTAACCGGCTTAATCCAGCGTCCAGAGAATAGTTGTAGCATCATGAGCACGTAACGAATAGGCTCATCACAATAACACAGGGCAAATACCACCAAGATTGAAGCCTTAAACTTCAACCCAGCAAGACAGACGCACGGCAGCATCATAAAATACATGAAAGACATCTCCAACGCGGTGCCCGTAAACGTATCGCCAGAGGCCCTAAACGTATCATTCATAGCCCAATTGCCCATTCGTATGACCGCAACCCCCGTATATATTAATATAAGAGAGGAGCAGATATCAAACGACTGACCAGAAAGCCCCATTGCAACAAACGCGTACGGCTTGAAAATATTCACCAACACGCCTACCAGCAGAACGCTAATCTGACACAGCGGAATAAGCCTCTTTGCCCGCTCATGCGCCAAAGAAAGCTCCCCGCTTCCCACGCACTTCCCCACCAAGACCGATGCAGCATTGGCAAAGCCCTGGAAGAAGCCAATAATCAAGCCTTCAAAGGTTCTAAATACAGCAAGGGCTGCAATTGCCTGTTCACTCTGACGACCAAGAACTACGTTAATAACAAGGTTTCCAATTCCATTGAAGACTTCATTAAAAATTATTGGAGTGCATTTTTTAAAGAACAAAGAAATGTTCTCTTTCTTCCAATTGAAGAACTCCTTGAACATGAAAAGGTACGGATATTTGACGCAAGCTGCCAGAATAAGAATCACTGCAACATTGATAAAAGAGGCACAAACGGTGGCTATGGCAGCCCCTCTTACCCCCAAGGCTGGACAGCCTAAATTTCCGCCAATGAGTACCCAATTCAGGAAGATATTGCTAAAAACACTGCAGATAGCTGCAAATAAGGGTATCTTTACTCTTTCTGTGGCTCTTAGAACCGTACTCATTGCAATAGCAATTATCTGGAAGGGATAGGCAAAACCAATGACCTTAAGATATTGAACACCAATTTCTTGGATTGAAAGTTTATCGGTGTAGAGGCGCATGATGGTCCAGGGGGAGAAAAGCGCGACGCCGCCAAAGATGAAGCTGACGGTGAGCATGCAAACCAGCGTGAGGCCAAAGCTGCGGGCTATGTTTTTGTGGTCTCGGGCGCCCCAGTACTGGGAGAAAAAGAGCATTCCACCGCCTACAAAGCCCCAGTAGCAGGCAAGCATGAGGGTGGCGTACTGGGAGCAAAGGCCTACTGCGCCTACCGCGTTCTCGCCAAGTGGAGCTATCATCATAGTGTCCACCATGGTGCCGGTGGTGGAGAGCAGGTTCTGAAGAGCTACAGGTATTGCTATTACGCCTACTTGTTTGATGAATTGCGGTAAGTTAACTTCTGCCTTGACGTTGAGCTGGCAGTTGGTTTGCTCTTTAGTCATGGTTTAGAATATATCAAATGCAATATATTTTGTCTTTATGTTGTTTTCGCTGGGGCAAGTTCATTGTATAATTGGGGTGAGGTTAGGCCTCGGGAATATCCAAACAGCAGGAGGAAACCTAAATGAAACGCTGTTCAATAATCATCCATAGTGTAACTGGAAATTGCTTTACAATGGGAATGCATCTTAAGGAAGAACTTGAGAAGAGAAGCGTAGATGCCCGCCTTTACAGGGTTGAAGATGATGATTTACACATTCTTGCCAATGAAAATGAAGCGGTTAACAACTGCTATGAAGATATCATGGACCTTCCTGTTGCAACGGCTGAGAAGCTTGTTAAGAGCGATATGATTATCCTTGGCTGCCCTACTGTCTTTGGAAACGTCACAGCTGAAATGAAAGCTTTCATTGATGGCACCATTGGAATGTGCAAAGAAAAGGCCCTTGCCGATAAGTTCTTTGCCTGCTTCACAACTTCAAGACTTTCTGTATTTGAAGGCGCACGCACTTTGGACACTCTCATCTATTGGGCCCAGAACATGAGCATGCTCAATATCCCCTTTGGCATTCACGATGAAATTCCTCACTGCAATCAGCCGGTTCAGGGCATTGTTCACTGTGAAGGCAAAGACGGCTTAATCTCCCCTGCCCAGCAAATTGGTACTGAGATTGAGGCCTATGCCGATGATCTTGCCTCTTACATTCAGGAATAATTTTTTTGGTGGTCTAGTGTGAAATTTGGCTCTGTTGGTGCAATAATTGCTGCAGATAGTACAAAAAATGCTGTTCCTCTTTTAAAAGTAGGGACTATCCCAGTTATTAGGCGCATTATTTTGACTTTGCAGCAAGCTGGAGTTTTCCCAATTGTTATTGTCACAAAGCCGGAAGAAGAGGAAATTATTCATCAAGTTGCACAGTTTGGAGTTGTTTTTATCCAAGACACAAACGGTGAGAACTCTGAAATGTTCTCTTCTGTAAAACAGGGCCTTCAATACTTACAAGGAAAGTGTGACCGGGTAATTTTTACTCCGGTCAACACCCCAATGTTTTCCGCTCATACTCTTTTAACTTTGCTTAAGAGCCCAGCTCAAATTATCAAGCCAACCTACAAGGGTCATGGTGGGCATCCATTAGTTTTAGGCGGTTCTGTTATTGATCAAATTCTTGCCTACAATGGCCAAGATGGCCTACGTGGGGCAATCAGAGCCTGCAACTGTGAAATGAAAACTGTTGAAGTCTCGGATGCCGGAGTTCTTTTGAACATTCATAATGCCTCCGAACTTCAGCAGCATTTAGAAGAACACAATGCCAGCCTTTTGGCTCCAACTATTAATATTAGTATTAATAAGGAAACCGAATTTTTTAATTCCAAACTCAAACTTCTGCTCTTTCTAATTGCAGATCTCCACTCCGTCAGACAGGCCTGCCTTCACATGGGACTTTCCTACCAAAAAGCTTGGAATCTAATTAATAAATTTGAAGAAGAAACCCAATATCCAATTGTCACTCGTCAACGCGGGGGCATAAACGGGGGTGAAACCTTCCTCACAGACAAGGGCCAAAAGCTCATGTATGCCTTTCAGCATTACGAGGAAGAGCTTAACAGCTTTGCCCAACAACGGTTTGAAGTTTTGTTCAAAGAATCCGGATTAATCTAAGCCTAGTTTAGAACCGGTAAATAACAAATTTTTTGTCTTTACCAGTTTTAAACCATATA
>CAVCYP010000034.1:18104-19340 GCA_963606545.1 Sphaerochaetaceae bacterium | reverse complement strand
CGCGAAACCCTCCAAGCCGGCCTCTCCCTCTACCCCGATACTCTCTAAGCTTTTTTAAGCAGAATTTTTCACCAAACCAACCTAGTTTGGCGCGTTTTGGTGGAAATTTAGATAGGAGCTTATCCGCTTTAAATATTCCTCCACTTTTGAGGAAATGACGTCCAGGCAGGCCCTACTTCTGCAATTTTTTTCGAGTATTCTAGCTGTAGAGACCACCGTTCTGCCTCTATCCGCTCCTTCAGTTTCCACCGTCAGAGGGAGATTTAGGATAGTAAAATATTCCGGATGCAGAGCACAAATGACCGCCGATGGATCATGGACATACGCATCATCATCTCCACCAAGTGTGTTATCAATATAATGGAGAAGCATCTGTCCCAAGAGCTCGCCGGCCTTAGTGTTGCTCGCCTTCCATTTTAGGGCATCCTCCCTGGTAAGTCTGGACTTCATTGTGACATCAAGCCCAACCAAGGTAATATCAAGTCCACTTTCGTAACAGATTTTTGCAGCTTCTGGGTCCTGGCTAATGTTGGCCTCTGCATAATGGGAGACATTGCCCCTGACACACAGGGCTCCGCCCATACTCACAACTCTACCCTTAAAACTCTTAAGCGAGGGATCTCTGTTTAGCGCTTCTGCCAAGTTGGTAAGGGGCCCAGTTGCAACATAAACCAGTTCAGAATCATATTCTTTCATCCTCTTTATAAGCCAGTTCACGCCATCTTCTTGCTCAACTTTTCTATCTGAAGCTGGTAGCTTAAGATTTGCAGTTCCATTTTTCCCATGGATTTTCTGGCTCACTGGATTTGGATAAAAATTTACTGCAGAATTTGCTGCCAGCGCATGATAAAGCCCTTCAAAAACCGGAACGTCCTTTCTTCCTGCCAAGGCAAGAACAGAAAGCGAATTTCTTGCACCAACATCAGTTGTTACATTACCATAGGTTCCAACAACCCCTAACAAATTCACATCTTTGTCAATTGCAGCCAAAAACAATGCAATAGAGTCATCAATCCCAGTGTCCATATCCAAAATCAGATTAGTCATGCCCACAGCATAAGGCATTTCATCCGTTCACACCACAATTTCCTTGAAATCACCAAAATTTTTAATTTTTCAAGGAAAATTTCCTTGAAATTTTCAAATTTGAGCTGTTTTGACGGAAAATCCCGAGCGCTGACACGCACAGCGACAACGGAGATTGGAAAAAGCTCAAAGAAAAGTATTTCAACGGGA
>CAVCYP010000034.1:0-17980 GCA_963606545.1 Sphaerochaetaceae bacterium | reverse complement strand
AAATAAAAAACCCCTTGGGAAAAAGGAGGTCAAACCAAGGGGGAACAAAAGGAGGCTGAGATATTTCATCTCACGTCCAAGAAAATACTTCTTTTTTATAAAAATGACAATAGTTTTTTCAAAAAAATCTAAAAATTTTTGCGGAATTTTTCACAAAAACAAGTTAATTATAATACAAACAACAACTTAGCTTTTAGTTTTTTTCACCAAATTCATTCTTTAAGACTGTCAAGTTTTTCATAAAATCTTCAAAAGGCTCTTTAAGCAAAGCCTTACATTGGCTTTGAAAACTGTCATAAAGACTCATAAACTTCAAGCCAAAGGGGGTAATGGAAACGCCAATTCTGTCAGCACCCCCGCGTTTGCGGACAAGAACTTTCTCATTAAGAGCAACTTCTAGGTTTTCTATCATCTTGAAAGCCTTAGAATAGGAAATTCCAAGAGAGTTTGCAGCCGCGCGCAGAGAGCCACATTCTTCAATTTTCTGAAGTAGCCAAAGAACACCAATTCCCATAAATTTTTCCTGCGAATCTTCCAAGTATAATTTTACTTTAAGACTGTAAGCTTCCATCTTTTTCCTCCTAAAAAAGCTCTAACTGCTCCCCTTCTATCCCGATATTTCTCAACTCACCATCAGAAATTCCGGAGCTTCCAAGCAGCTTCAAAAACTCATCTTCATTTACAACTTTAACACCCAAAGCAAGAGCCTTTTGAAGCTTGCTTCCTGCACCGGAGCCAGCAAGCAAACAGGTAGTTTTTGAAGAAACAGAAGAAACTTCCGTTCCACCCCGTTTTACAATCTCTTCCATGGCTTTTCCTCTGGGAGTGAAATTTTTAAAGGTACCGGTAACACACCAGCTTTGACCTGCAAAAATCTGCTCAAGATTAGAATCCACAATAGGGTCATCAGTGGCAGACATCTTAAGACCAGCCTTGCGCAGAGCCTCAATAGTGCAACGGGTATGGGGATTTCGTAAGCCATTTACAATCAAGGTAGCAGTAACGGGTCCAATACCTTTAATATTGGAAAGCGCCTCCACAGCAGCATCAGAGTCCACAGCAGCATCAGAGTCCACAGTAGCATCAGAATCAGAGCCCTCAGAGCCCACTAGCTCCAACAGTTTATCCATGCTGTCAAAACCGGCGGCAAGCACCAGTTCAACAGCTTTTTTACCAAATTCTGGAATACCAAGAGCCACAAGGACTTGCTTGAACGGAGTCTTGCAGCTGTCCTGCAAAGCTTCCTTGATGGTCTCAACCTTCTTGCCCTCGGAGCCAAATCCAGGCTCGTCAAGTAATAAATCATAGTCAAAAGAATACAAGTCTTCAGCTCTAGAGACCCCAAATTTATCATAAAGAAAATCGGTTGTCTTAGGCCCAAGCCCTTCTATATCCATTTGGCCTTTGGCGCAGAAGAAGCTAAGCCGCCCCTTTGCTTGGGCTGGGCAGTTATAGTTGGGGCAAAAGTGATGCGCTCCCCGCTGGACAAGAGGAGTCCCGCAAACAGGACAGCAAGCAGGCATCTGCCAGGTAGTGTTGCCCTCGCTATTCTTCTCCAAAACCAGCTCCACGGCGGGGATCACGTCTCCGCGCTTGGAGATAGCTACAGTATCGCCAACTGCCAGCTCTAGCTCGTTCACGTAGTCTTGGTTGTGCAAAGTGATATTCTTAATTGTGCTACCAGAAAGCTTTGTTTCCTTGATGCGCGCCATAGGAGTAATACGCCCAGTACGCCCAACTTGGACATCAATTCCCTGAACCACCGTCTGAGCCTGAGGCGCCTCAAACTTGTAAGCAATAGCCCAACGTGGATGATGTTCCGTGTAGCCCAGCGCCTCACGAGTAGAAAGCTCGTTAACCTTCACCACAAGCCCGTCAATCTCATAAGGTAGCGCCTTTCGTTTGGCCGTAGCCTCCAAAATTACAGAAGGAATATCGTCAAACGAACCGGCGCGCCCCTCTAGGTTAGCAGCTTTTAGGCCCGCCTCAGCAGCCTCCCGCGTCTTGCAGAAATACGTCAAATGCGGATCCACCGTGAAACCCAGCGCCTTAAGCTTACTTAAAATCTGAATGTGATCCGTAAAGGCAGTAGGTTCAGTCCAAAAGCCCTCGTAGACAAAAATAGAAAGCGGAACCCTCGCCGTCTCGCTGCTCTTATTACGCCTAATAGTCCCCGCCGCCAAATTACGCGGGTTAGCGTACGGCTCCTCCAACGTGGCATTTATCTTCTCAAAATCCCCTTTTGGCAGGTAAATCTCACCGCGCACAGCAATATCCACCGGCTCCGTCAGCTTCAGCGGAATAGTATGAATAGTCTTTGCATTGGCCGTGACATCGTTACCAACAAAGCCATTACCACGGGTCACGGCGCGGGTCAAAATCCCCTTCTCGTAGTACAGCACCACAGAAAACCCGTCAATCTTCTCTTCCAACACGAACGATAAACTCTCGCCCGTATTCTTGATAGTCTTGGAAATCCAGCCAAAAATCTCCTCATCACTGTACGCCTTATCCAGACTCAGCACGGGAATTGAATGCTCCACCTCCGGGAAATCGGCCGAAAGATCGCTTCCAACCCGCTGCGTAGGCGAATCCGGCGTCCTCAGCTCTGGATTTTCTGCCTCCAAGCGCGTCAGCTCATCAAACAGCCTATCATACTCCAAGTCCGATACCTGTGGTCGCCCTTCAACGTAGTACGCCCTCTGGTACTTCTCAAGTAAAGTTCTAAGCTCCTGTGCACGCGTTGCCTTATCCATTGCTCACCTCAGTCTCAGTCCCTTCATTCTTATAAAACTTCAGCATGTTTCTTCCGTACTTTCTCGTATCCACCAAATGTAGCGAGCCAAAACGCTCCGGCCACTGTGGCTCCTCAGGACTTGGGAAGTGAATAATAAAAAGGCCATCTGGCTTAACCATCTTTCTGCGGTCCACAAGTTCAGCCAGCTGAGTTTTCTTTGACATAGGAAAAGGAGGGTCTGCATAGACAATATCATACTGAATTCTTGAGGTAGGTATGAATTTTAGGACATTGGAAAAGAAAATTTGAATATCACAGCCCTCCAACGCCCAAGAAATATTTTTCTCCATTATCTCTTTTTTTGCTCTGTCCATTTCAACCAAATGAACCAGTGTTGCACCACGGGAAGCTGCCTCTAGACCAAGGCAACCACTACCAGAGAACAAGTCACAAAAACTAACACCATCAAGGGGGCCAAGAATTGAAAAAAGAGATTCCCTCATTCTATCCATGGCAGGCCGGATTTCCAACTCTCCTGTTGGAATAATGACCTTTCTTCCACAGTATTTACCACCAGTAATTCTCATTGTAAGCATACAGCCCCCTAGCTTCTCTACTTAGCCTTCCAGATAAGCAGTATTAATATCGTTGAGAACCACCTCAAACAGTCTTGAGGCCCTCTCAATCTGAATTGGCGTTGCATTTAAAGCCGCAGACTTAAGTTCAGTAGCCAAGCTTCTAGACAACTTCTTAATTCTATCGGTTGTAAGTGGTAAGTTTATAGTAGAAATAAGATTATCAAAGACTTGCGACATATAAAAACACGAAGAAGGAAACACAATACACATATTAGGAAGCGTAATGTTTGCCTGGTTTGTAGAATACTGAAGTCCAAAGATTACAGATTCTTGTGGCCGGTGTACCGGAGAACCAATGGTTTTGAAAACCTTATTTTGTTTTGAATCAGAAGGAATCCTAACCTTAGTCAAAAGCGCATCATTTGCATAAATAAAGCTTCCTTTTCTGTCATAAAGCTTAGAAATTGCAACCCATCTGGTAGGAGACTTCTTGTTTATCATCTTAATTTCAGCCTGAGCATTGAGCGTAGCCAAAATACAGCATAAAGAGAATCTCATATCCTTTGAGCACAAGGCACCACCAATTGTAGCTTGATTTCTAATCAGAGAACTTCCAATTGAAAGCATTGCAGCATCCAGTTCTTTTGAAAACGAATAACCTACCACATTAATCAGCTGTTGGATTGTCACCATAGAACCAGCTTCAATAAACCTGTCCGCATGATAGATTTTTGTTAAATCTGGCAGTCCTTTCAAGGAAATGATGTCTTTTTGGGTAGTACTTGGATAAAAATCTGGACGGCTCATAAGATATGTGCCACCGGCCCAAAACACGGCGTTTGGATTCTTGAGCTTAAAAGCAACAGCTTCATTTATTGTTTTTGGGAAAAATACTGTTGGAGACCTAAGACCTTCTAGCACGGCGTCTACTCCTATACTTGTAAGCCAAGTTAATTATTTTTTCAATTTCTGAGAGTTCAATACACTGACACTTACACATTGCAAATTCCTGAGCAATGACCTGTGGGTCAATTGAACCGCCTCCGGCACGGTTTCTTGCGGCCTGTTCGTTTGCACTTGAAGCCATTTGCATAGAAAAACTTCTTCTGTTGGAATCAGTTATGTCCTTCCGGTTCTGCATTTCTTTATCCATTTTAATTAGCAAGGACTCAATCAAAATAGTCTTAGAAGCATAGCACTGTGGACAGGGCTGATTACCAATGTCTGCATAAGCTCTTTCTATATCATGAAAGAATCTGGTCTTCTTAAAACCATCATAAGTCAATACAGTACAACCAGATAGCCTAAAAGCAGGAACAAGGCAACTTAAAGTTGCTTCTCCATTTAAAAGCACAATGCAGTTTCCGCATTCTGCACCTAAGCACTGGTTATTATCAGCAAAGGTTGGAATCATATCCTTTAAAATGAAACTCAGCGGTTTATCTGAGTTAACAACCAAAGAAACAGAAGAACCGTTAATATTACAATTTAGTTTCATCACTGACCTCCGGCTTCTTCAAAAGATTAAGAATATCGGTTTCCTTGATGGGCAGGAAGTTTACATTGCGACCTAAGGCCTGAGAAATAGCGCCAATTAGGGCAGAAATTGTCAGGCCTCTTATAGCGGAAGTGATTGAAGACTGTCCAAAGTTGTCATCTTCAATCACCTTAAGGTCAATGTTAAATTGCCAAGAAATATTTGGGAAAACTTCAGAAATTACAGTGAAAATTGAAAGACGCGCTCTATTTATTAGCTTTTGCTTGTCATAAACATGCCCCATGTGGAATCTTGCCCAAACCTTATCAATTACAGGACACAAAGTGACGGTATCCACATGCAGTTCAACGGCAACAGAACCAAAGCAGGAACATTGGTAGTAAATATCGGATTCATCGGGTTCAGAGGTGGCCGTAACGGTGATAGGGAGGCGAGAAAATTCCTTTTTGCGCGAAATTTCGCTGCAAGCTTGGATGAGAAGACGGGTCACAATTCCCATTTTTCTGGATAGGACGTTTGGACCAATATCAATGATTTTAGGGTCGTTGATATCCATAAAAGAGATGTCGTCTTCAGGGACATCTAAGTACTGTTTGATGGCCTGTTTCCAGATCAATATAATGTTTTTTCCGGCCTGAATGCCAGTATTGACTATCACTTTGTTTTCTTCTGTCAACGTAACGGCAAGAGAATACTTCATTGCAACATTGAATTTCTGAGAAAATCCCATGATGCCTTCACCCGTTGCAATACCAATTCCCTTGGAGTAGTTTACAAGTGGATTGACCTTAATTCCAAAGAGGCTCTTTTGTGTATTTGCTGCACTCTTTCTGGGATACCAAGAGTCCGTAATTACGTTCTCCAACGTGGCCGATAAATTCTCAAAGCCAGTAGATTTTCTGACTCTTTCACTCATTGCCGGGCCCACTTTTCCACAAGCTTTGAGAAGCTCAAGACGCCAAGTTCCCGGTTGTTTGCCAAGTGCAAGAGCTACCTGGGTAAAATGGTTTTCACTTGCGGCCTGAGCCATTGCAAAACCTAAATCCCCAAAGAAATTTGCCGGAGCTGACGAGCTTTTTACAATTGTAATCTTCACTTCTAAGGCTTTCATTGGATAAACCGGCACAAGCCCCGCTAGAATATTGTTGATAACTTCCTGAGTGAAGATTGGAAAAGCTCCCATGTCTACGGTACAGTTAAAACGGCCAGCAACACAGCCATCAGCATGATTTACAACAGACTCAAATTTAAAGTTCAGTCCTGGCTGATACGACACAAGCGGTGCACAAATTTGAACAGGACTGTTAGTTTTCTCTGCGGCAACGGCTGCTAAACAGGAAAGAATTGTAGGACTGAAGATAAATTGGTCATAAGAGGCCACGTTAGGTTGAGCATAGACACAGACCTTATCAAGCGGAAATCCCAACGCATTTGCAACGGACTTTCTCACATTAACCGGCCACTGAGTCTCTAGCTGAAGGTTCATCACCCCGTTTTCCAAGACTGCAAAAATCCTCTGTCCTCCCAAAAGAGAACTCTCATGCGCTGCTACTGAAAAAGTAGACTTCACTGTCTTTGCGCCTTGGACAAAATATTCATTAACATCTCCAAGAGAAGTGTAAAAAGGCTCGCCAAAGACCTGCGTTCCGTTGCTCTGCGCTGCAGAAGCCTCCGTTTCAGGATCAATTTTGTAAGAAATCTTCACTTCCTTACAAAAAAGTTCAACATCTTCAGATTCTGGACCAAAAACAGCCATAACCGGCTGACCTTCATAAGAAATCTCATCTGAGGCAAGAATTGGAACTTTTTCATCCATTACTTCTACATAATTGCAGGACCCCAAATCAGTTGCATAAACTACGGTAATATCTGGATACCTTCTATCAGACGGAATTTCAATAGCCGCAATATGCGCCTTTGCAACAGTTGAGCAAACCACTCTACCAACGAGATATTTTCTATTTAGTTCAAAAATTTCGCTCTGTTCAAGCATAACTCTAGAATACCATTACAACTGTATTTTGTGAACAACATCAGCAAGAAAGAAAGCCTTTAACCTGCTCTTCTGTCAGGCCCATCAATTGAGCAATCTTTGGTTCTGACAAACCTAGCGAACGCATTCTTTTAGCAATGTCCGTATAAGCCTGAAGCCGGCCTCTCTGCTCTCCTTCTTTTACACCAATATCTACAAAATGCATTTGAAGATCATCTTCGTACGACACCCTTACTCTCCTCCCTTTTCCTTATACTTAAGTACTTGTCTAATAACAGAATGGTCCATATCCAACAGCCCCGGATCTTTTGCCAAAATTTCTGAGACATCGTCTCTTGCATAAGACATCATAGAAACATCGCTTTCCAAATTTGCATACTTTAGATGCAAAAAGCCACTTTGTCTTAAGCCAGCAAGCTCGCCAGGGCCTCTAATTTTTAAGTCCTCTTCAGCAATCTCAAAGCCATCATTTGTGCGCTTTAATACTGAAAGTCTTCTTTTCCCATCCTCCGATATTGTAGGCTCATAAGCCAAAAAACACCAGCTTTGAAGGCTGCTTCTTCCAACTCTTCCCCTAAGCTGATGCAAAGCAGAAAGCCCAAAGAGCTCCGAATGCTCAATCACCATGCAGGTGGCATTAGGCACGTCAATTCCAACCTCAACCACAGACGTGGAAACAAGAAAATTGAGCTTCCCACTGGAAAAAGAGTCCAACGTTTGCAACTTTTCCTCATCTGGAAGCCTACTGTGAATCAAAGCCCCCTTAAAGTTAGGATATTTTACCCTAGAGAGAAACTCATACATTGACTGAACATCTCTGATATCAGAATTGCCCTCATCATCAATACGCGGATACACAAAATAAGCCTGATGACCCCGCTGCAACTCAACGCCAACCGCCCTATACATCTCATCCCGCTTAGTCTCCTCCACAAGGTATGTAACAATTGGAAGTCGCCCCTTAGGCATTGTCTTGATGGTAGAAACATTTAGATTACCAAAAACGGTAAGTGCAAGCGTCCTTGGAATTGGAGTTGCCGTCATAAGCAAGACATCCGGCTGAATCCCCTTAGCCAAAAGCGCCTCTCTCTGCTCCACGCCAAATCTATGCTGCTCATCAATTATCACATATCTGAGACTTTTATACTGCACATCCTTAGAAAACAGCGCGTGCGTACCAATCAGTAAGTCGATATTCCCTTGAGCCAACTCCTTTAACAGCGCTTCTCTTGGCTTTCCATGAACTTCACCATCCAAATAGGCAATGCGCACCCCAGTTTTACGCAACAGCGAATCCGCAACCTGTGCATGCTGCCTTGCAAGAAGCTCCGTTGGAGCCATAAAAGCCACCTGATGGCCCTGACTAATAACATGAAGGGCACTAACCCAGGCCACAAGGGTCTTACCAGAACCAACATCCCCCTGTAAAAGCCTGTTCATGTTCTCTGCTTTGGCCATATCAGCTCTTATTTCACTGAGCACCTTCACCTGGTCAGTTGTAAGTTCAAAGGGCAAAGATGAAATAAAATGTTGCTCAGCCAGTCCTATTGCTGCCGGAATTGGAACTTTTGACTTAACCGTTTCCGGCTTTCTTTTGGCCTGAAGTTGAAGATAAAAGACTTCTCTGTAGGCTAAAGACCTTCTTGCCCCTTTGAGAGCAGCCTCATTAGACGGAAAATGAATCTCCCGTAGAGCCTGTTTCAAAGGCATGAGCTTATATTTTTCCATTATAGACTGAGGTAGCTCATCCTCAATATCTTTGGCTCTAGCAAGGGAGGCCTTAACATCCCGTCTTATACTTTTTTGAGTAAGCGAACCACTTAGACTGTAAATTGGAAGAATTCCACCATTTAGAGCAAGGCCCACGGCAGTTTCATCATAAACCACCTCCTCTCTCATTGGAGTAAGTTCAAACTGCGTTGCCTGAAGGGCCGTGCCATACAAACTAACATTGGCATACAGGTGATAAAAAGCCCCAGGATAGATGGTTTTCAAGAGGAAAGTCCTGTTAAAGCCCATTAGAAAAGCTTTTTGGTTGTTCAGCTGATCTCTAACAATAATCTTTACGTCTTTTCTACCCTTTCCAAAGGCACTGACACTTTCCACCCTAACAACAGTATTAACCCAACAGCCCTCCGGATTTGTTCCAATGCAAACTCTAGAGCTTCTGTCTTCATAACCCCTTGGCACCATTGAAATTAAATCACACAACGTACAGACCCCAAGGTTGTTATAGTCTGCTTGAGACTTTTTCCCAACCCCAGTGAGTTCTCCTACGCTCTGAGTCAACTGCCAAACAAACAAAGACGGCCTCCAAAGTTAATTATTCTGCGTACACATCACATACACACATGCAGGCTTTCAAATCCTCAAAAAGTTCCTTTGTTGCACTAACGTTAAATCTTGAATCTGCAACAACTTTTGTAACCTTGCCAGAAAGCTGTCCTTCCTCATCAACAAATGGATAAACAGCAAAAACCAACTCAGCAGACCCTCTATACTTGAGTATGGTATTCCTCATTTCTCTAATTGCATCCCTATTTCCATAGCGTTGATCAATCTCTACGTACACCCTTCTGATTTTTGAAGGCCTAATCTGGTTTGGATCTCCGTAGACATTCATGGCAGAGAACCCCTGCCTCTCATTGAAAGTCTTAAAGCTCCCCTGAACTCCAATTACCTTACCAACCGCCATTGCTGCGGAGCATAGAGCCCATTGATTAGCAAAAATTGTAACTTCAAGTCTTCCATTGTAGTCTTCCAGCACAATATGTCCCATCTTGGCACCGGCCTTTGTAGTGTACTCTTTGACCTCAGTGACCATTCCAATGATGTCATATCTTATGCCTTCTTTAATTCTGTTGGGCTTTGACAGATCCAGCTTCACAAAATTTTCCCAAGCCGTCTTGTACTTATCCAAAGGATGGCCCGATACATAGAAGCCCAGATACTCTTTCTCAATCTCCAACTTCTGAATGAAATCGTAGTCCGGCTGAACCGCCATTTCATAGGAAGAGCCACCAATATCCTCTGCTCCAAAGAGGAAGTTCTGTCCAAAGGCCTGAGCTTCCTTATCTTCTTTTACAGACTTAATTGCACCTTCATAGTTTGCAAGAAGAGTTGGTCTATTAAAGCCCATTGAGTCAAAGGCGCCAGCGTTAATAAGTCCTTCAAGTACGCCTGAATTTAAAACCTTTTGATTACTACGTTTGAGAAAGTCAAGGAAATCGGTATAAGGGCCGTTGGCCTGGCGCTCATCCAAGATGGCTTGGACGGTGGAGGCGCCAACTCCCTTGATGCCGGCAAGTCCGTAGATAAGCTCTCCGTTAACTACGTTAAAATACAGGTCTGAATCATTAATACTTGGAGGTAAAATCTTGATGCCAATACTTTTAACGTAATCAAGATACTCTTTATATTTATCACCAGAGCCAATTTCGTTGGTCAGGTTGGCAGCCATGAATTCTGCCTTGTAGTGACACTTCAGGTAGGCAGTTCTGTAGGCCAAAACGGTGTAGCAAACACTGTGGCTCTTGTTAAAACCGTAACTGGCAAAAGGCTCAAGCATGGTAAAGATATCCGCCGCGTGTTTTTCATCTCTGCCCATTGCAACGGCGCCCTTGATGAACTTTTCTCTCTGAGCCGGCATCTCTTTTTTCTTCTTTTTACCCATGATTTTTCGTAGGGTATCAGCTTCAGCAAGGGTAAAGCCTGCAATAATTTGGGCAACACGCATGACCTGCTCCTGGTAAACAATGACGCCGTAGGTAGGCTTCAAGAGCTCTTCCAAGTCCGGATCCGGGTAAATAATTGGCTGTCTGCCCTGCTTTGAGTCAATATACTGGGGAATGTACTGCATTGGGCCTGGTCTGTAGAGAGAAACCATGGCGTCCAACTCATCAAACCTAGTTGGTTCTAGAAGTCTTAAGTTCTTTTGCATACCCGGACTTTCCAGCTGGAAGACCATCATACTGTCTCCCTTGGAAAGCATAGCAAAGGTCTCCTTGTCTCCATCAGGGATTTTTTCAAGGTCAAAATTAGGTTCTTTCTTCCTAATCAAGCGCTCTGTGTTACGTAGCAAAGTGAGGGTTTTAAGCCCCAAGAAGTCCATCTTAACCAAGCCACATTGCTCAAGGTAAGTCATTGTGTACTGAGTAGATATAGAGCCAGTGGCATTATCTCTGTATAATGGAACGTAATCTTTTAAAGCCGTTCTTCCAATTACAACACCGCAGGCATGAGTGGAAACGTGGCGGGCAAGATTTTCCAATCTGAGAGAAGCATCAAAGAGCTCTTCATAGACGCCTCCTCTTGCTCTAATCTCCTGTAGCTCCGGAGATTGCATTATTGACCACTGCAAAAGAGAGCTAATATGTTGCTCCTTTGCCTCATCTGGAAGAGCATCCAAAATAAACTTGGTAATCTTGTTGGACTCATCAAAGGGGATATCCAGAACTCTGGCAACATCCTTTACTACAGCCTTGGCTTTAAGAGTTCCAAACGTGGCAATCTGACCAACTCTGTCTACCCCGTAATGCCCTGTAACATAATCAATTACCGTCTGTCTGCCTTCGTAGCAGAAGTCAATATCAAAATCAGGAAGCGATACTCTTGAAGGATTTAAGAATCTCTCAAACAGAAGGTCATGAGCAATTGGGTCAACGTTAGTAATGTCAATACAATAAGCAACAAGAGAACCAGCTCCGGAACCACGTCCAGCACCAACCGGAATATTGTGAGTCTTTGCCCAGTAAATGTAGTCACGAACAATCAAAAAATAACCATCAAAGTCCATTTTAAGGATGACACTCAGCTCATAGCTAAGTCTCTTCTCAAGGACTTCCTTCTGCTCAGGTCTTTCTTTATAACCGGGATAGCGGCGCTCAAGACCGGTCCAAGCCAAATGTTGAAGATACTCCTTGGTATCTTTGAACTCAGGTGGAACATCAACAGTTGGAAGCAGAGGACCGGGGAATTGAATTTCAAAATTACAGCGCTCAGCCACCTTTACAGTGTTCTCAATTGCCTCCGGATAATTGGAGAAAAGCTCTGCCATCTCATCTCCACTTTTCATGTAGAATTCCTGCGTTTGAAAGCGCATTCTGTCTGTATCTTCCTGTTTTTTCCCGGTTCCTATACAAAGTAGGATATCGTGAGCGTTGGCATCTGCTTTTTCAATGTAGTGAATATCGTTAGTAGCAACCAGTGGAATATCCAAGTCTCGGGCCAGCTTAACCAACTGTGGGAGGACCTGAATTTCTTCTGGAATGAAGTGATTCTGGATTTCAATGTAGTATCTGTCTCCAAAGACTTCTTTATACCATTTAGCCGTCTCATAGGCCCCTTCCACATCTCCAGCCAGAAGTTTTTGAGGAAGCTCACCTGCAAGACAGGCAGAAAAACAAATTAAGCCCTCATTGTGCTCTTCAAGAGCCTTGGCATCAATTCTTGGCTTCATGTAGAAGCCTTCAAGATAGGAGACACTGTTCAGCTCCATTAGGTTATGATAGCCCTTGTCATTCATGGCCAGACACAGAAGGTGATAGCGTTTGTTACTAGGGTCCTTTTTCTCCATACCCTCTGGGCAAATGTAAAACTCACACCCCGGAATTGGCTGGATATCTGCCTTTTTACAGGCCGCGTAAAAGTCCATCACTCCAAACATGTTTCCATGGTCTGTTATAGCTAAAGCCTTCATTCCCAATTCTTTAGCTTTAGCAATATATTTTGCGCTTGAAGCGGCACCATCAAGAAGAGAATAATCTGTATGATTATGAAGGTGTACAAATTCTGTCATGCGTCTATTACTCCACAAATATTTAGTAATTTTACTTTATCAGAAAAATACCGTTCTGCATAGTTTTTTATTTGCCTTTTCCTCCCAATTTTCTGTAAATTGTCATCATGCAAACCACACCGGTAAAATCAACAACTCCAGCACCTTCAAAAGACAGGAGCTTTCTTGGAACAGAGCCAATTGGAAAGCTTCTTTTAAAACTTGCTCTTCCTTCAGTAGTTGCCCAGCTTATCAACATGCTCTACAACGTTGTAGACAGAATCTACATTGGACACATCCCAGAAACTGGCTCCCTTGCCCTAACCGGATTGGGACTCTGCCTTCCTCTAATTTTGATTATATCAGCTTTTGCAGCCCTTGTGGGTAGCGGTGGCGCTCCAAGAGCCTCAATTGCCATGGGGAAGGGAGACTACAAAGAAGCAGAACAAATTATGGGAAACTGCTTCACTTTGCAAATTATTATATCCATTATACTTACTGTAATTTTAAATCTCTATTGCAGGCCTTTACTTTTACTCTTTGGAGCCTCTGAAAACACAATATACTATGCCGTAGACTATATGAAAATCTATTCTCTTGGCACCCTATTTGTTCAGTTCACCCTAGGAATGAATATGTTCATCACCGCTCAAGGCTTTGCAACAATTAGCATGGTAACCACCCTTGTTGGCGCCATAAGCAACATAATCCTAGATCCAATCTTTATCTATGTTTTTAACCTTGGAGTAAAAGGGGCCGCCATTGCAACGGTAATCTCACAGGCTCTGTCTGCTATTTGGATAGTTAGTTTCCTGTTTGGTAAAAAAACTTCTTTAAAGATAAGAAAAGAATACCTAAAACCAAAAACCACAGTAATTCTTCCAGTAGTCACTCTAGGCCTTGCAACCTTCATCATGCAAAGCACGGAGAGCATCATCTCCATCTGCTTCAACTCCTCCCTTCAAAAATACGGCGGAGACCTTGCCGTTGGAGCTATGACAATTTGTAGTAGCGTAATGCAGCTTGCCATGCTTCCACTTAATGGACTTGGTCAGGGAGCCCAGCCAATTACCAGCTATAATTTTGGAGCAAAGAATAAAGAGAGAGTCAAAGCAGCTTTTAAATTACTTTTGAAAGTAGATCTTATTTACGCCGTCAGCGTATGGCTTTGCGTTATGCTTTTCCCTTCTGCTTTTGCCCACATTTTCACCAACGAAGAAGTCCTTGCTTCCTACACAAGGCCTCTGCTTAGAGTCTACATGGCAATCACAGGACTGTTTGCAATTCAGATGGCTTGCCAGAACACTTTCACCTCAATTGGATATGCAAAATCTTCAATAATGGTAGCCTGTATGCGTAAGATAGTGCTATTAATTCCACTCATCTATCTACTTCCGGCCATCATTTCTTCAAACAAAGTCTTAGCCGTTTACCTTGCTGAACCCATTGCAGATTTTCTTTCAGTGACGTTTTGTACAATACTTTTTGTCTCCCAGTTTAAGAAAGCAATGAAAGCTCTAGAAAACTAAAAAACAAATCAATAGTGTGGAGGTCTTCTGTTTGGTCTAGCCTCAGTATCCAGCTCCTCAACCCGCTTGGCAAGGAACTCCACCTGCTTTTCTAATTTAGTCACAAGAATCTGCTGTTCTGTGACAATATCGTTTAATTGCCGCACCGTTTCTTGAAGGTAGGCAAGGTCTGTCTCAACCTTTTCAATTCTCTCTTCCATAAATTTAACCCCTTTTTTGTTGCATTCTACCACAACGCAAATTATACTGAATGTTGCATATTGTTGCAATTAAACAAAATTGCAACGCAAAAAAAGGAGAAAGAACAAAAATGAGAGGGGAACGCGTTGCGCAGCTAGAATTAATACTTAGGGGGCATCCAGAAGGTCTGCGCAAGTCCGATATAGCCAGAAGAATTGGCGTACACAGAAGCACAATTGGCAGATACATAGAAGAACTCAAGCAGTACAGCGACATCTACGAAGACAAAAATCTTGTCAAAATTCTTCCAAAGGAAGGCGAAGAGCCCATTTCCCTCAGCATGTATGAAAGCCTTGCCCTGAACATGGGAGCTGAACTCCTTTTGACCAACTCCGAGTACACCAACCCCCACTTGGCATCGGGCCTGCGTAAGATAGCTATGGGCATGCAGAATTACGCGCCCAAAATTAGCGCAAACATAGTCCAGCTGGCGGACGAAATCCAGAACGAGGCCACCAAGAAGGAAGCCATGTTCCACAGCAACACAATTCTGGACACACTAATTGACGCCTGGGTCACCGGTAAAATTGTACGCATCACCCATGCCCCCAAAGTCCAACCGGAAACAGAAGTGGGCAAGCTTCCCCCAGACGAAGAAACTGAGCTGGCTCCCTACTTCATAGGCTACGTGGAAAGCGAAACTGGCCGCAACCCGATGACTGTCACTGGACGTCTTAGACATACTTCTGAAATTGTTACCATTGATATTGGAACTATCAAAGAGGCCACAATCCTCAATGAAACTTACACCATCCCTGACAACCTAAAAGCTTTCAGGAAAAAAGAATATCCAGCTAATACAGACGACGTTGTTGACCTGATTCATCTGGAGATTTTGGTACGCCAAAAGAGCGCTCTAAACTCCTTTGATACTCTTTCCCATGGCACAATTGCAATGGAAAAGCTTGAAGACGGCACCCTGAAGTGCAACTTTGACGCAGAAAACTCCATTGAATTGATTCTTAGAATCATCCAGTGTGGAACTGCTATTGAAGTTCTTGGCCCAGCACCTTTCAAGAAACGTTTTGTGAACTATTTGTCCCACATTTTGGACATGTACAAAGACTAATTAGATACCAACTGAAGGCTGACTTTAGAACCAAACTCTCTCTTGTAAATATATTATTTTAGGGTTATCCTATGGAATTGTGTTCGTCCAATTGCAGAGGCTTCATTGGCCGGCACAAAAGAACAATAAAAGTTAAATCAAAAAATGCCCATCTTTTGAGGGCAAATCAAGTCAAGGAGGATTTTCATGGCAAGAAAAATGAAATCCATGGACGGCAACAACGCAGCTGCGCACGTTAGTTACGCATTCTCAGAAGTTGCTGCCATTTATCCAATCACTCCATCAAGCCCAATGGCTGACCTGGTTGACCAGTGGAGTGCGAATGGACTGAAGAACATCTTTGGAACACAAGTCAAAGTTGTTGAAATGCAGTCCGAGGCTGGAGCAGCAGGTGCTGTCCACGGAGCTTTGGGATCAGGTGCTATCACAACCACCTACACAGCTTCCCAGGGTCTTCTTCTTATGATTCCAAACATGTACAAGATTGCTGCAGAGCAGCTCCCTTGTGTTTTCCATGTTAGTGCTCGTACAGTTTCAACTCATGCACTCAACATTTTTGGAGACCACAGTGATGTCATGGCTTGCCGCCAGACAGGTTTTGCAATGCTTTGCGAAGGCAACGTCCAGGAAGTTATGGACCTCTCCCCTGTAGCTCACCTTTCAGCTCTCACAGGTAAGGTTCCATTCATCAACTTCTTTGATGGTTTCCGCACAAGCCACGAAATTCAGAAGATTGCAGTATGGGATTATGAGGATCTCAAAGACATGTGCGACATGGACGCCGTCAAAGCTTTCCGCGCACACGCTCTTAACCCAGAACACCCACACATGAGAGGAAGCCATGAGAATGGCGATATCTTCTTCCAGCACAGAGAAGCTTGCAACAAGTACTATGATGAGCTCCCAGCAGTGGTTGAGTCCTACATGGACAAAATCAATGCAAAGCTTGGAACCAATTACAAGCTTTTCAACTACTACGGCGCTGATGACGCAGACCGCGTAATCATTGCTATGGGTTCAATCTGTGACGTTGCAGAAGAAGTTATTGATTACCTCAATGCACACGGAGAGAAAGTTGGTCTTATCAAAGTCAGACTTTACAGACCATTTGCTGCTGACAGACTCATTGCTGCTCTTCCAAAGACAGCTAAGAAGGTTGCTGTTCTTGACAGAACTAAGGAACCTGGTGCTCAGGGCGAGCCACTTTACTTGGATGTTGTCACAGCTCTCGCAAACGCTGGTCTTAACGATGTTAAGGTCATTGGCGGACGTTACGGTCTTGGTTCAAAGGACACTCCTCCAGCATCTGTCTTTGCAATCTACAACGAACTCAAGAAGGACGCTCCAAAGCACACCTTCACAATTGGTATTGTTGATGATGTTACAAATCTTAGCCTTGAAGAAGACAAGAATTGTCCTAACACAGCTGCTCCTGGAACAATTGAATGTAAGTTCTGGGGTCTTGGCGGAGACGGTACTGTTGGTGCTAACAAGAACTCCATTAAGATTATCGGCGACTACACAGACAAGTATGTTCAGGCTTACTTCCAGTATGACTCCAAGAAGACTGGCGGTGTAACAATCAGCCACCTCCGCTTTGGCGACAACCCAATTAAGTCACCTTACTACATCAACAAGGCAGACTTTGTTGCATGTCATAACCCAAGCTACGTCACAAAGGGCTTCAAGATGGTCCAGGACGTCAAGCCAAATGGTGTTTACATGATTAACTGTCAGTGGAACCTTGATGAGCTGAATCACCACATGGATGCTGCTTCCAAGCGCTACATTGCAAAGAACAACATTCAGCTTTACACAATTGATGCTATTGACCTTGCACAGCAGATTGGTATGGGTAAGAGAACCAACACAATTCTCCAGTCCGCATTCTTCACACTTGCAAAGGTTATGCCTCAGGAAGAAGCAATTGCTCACATGAAGGAAAAGGCAACCCAGTCCTACCTCAAGAAGGGCCAGGATGTTGTTGATATGAACCACAAGGCTATCGATCTTGGTGCTACAGCTTTCAAGAAGGTTGAGGTTCCAGCTGATTGGGCTAACGCTGTTGATGAAGACAAGGCAGCTAAGCTTGAAGGTAAGCCAGAGCTTGTTAAGATGGTTCAGTCAATCCTTGAGCCAGTTGACAAGATGGATGGAGACAGCCTCCCAGTTTCAGCTTTCATTGATCACGTTGACGGTCAGTTTGAGCTTGGTGCAGCAGCCTACGAGAAGCGTGGTGTTGCAGTTGCAGTTCCAAGATGGGAAGCTGCAAAGTGTATCCAGTGCAACAACTGTTCTTATGTATGTCCACACGCAACAATCAGACCTTTCGCTCTCACTGAAGAAGAGGCAAAGAACCTCCCAGCTGCAGCTCAGGTCATGGATGTTAAGGCTGGAAAGGGCAAGGGCGTTTACAAGTTCACAATTGCTATCTCCCCACTCGATTGTATGGGTTGTACAGTTTGTGTTGGCGCATGTCCAGTTGGCGCTCTCACCATGGTTCCTCAGGAAGAAGAAAAGGCTCAGCAGGAAGTCTTCAACTACTGCGTATCCAAGGTTG
>CAVCYP010000033.1:0-20348 GCA_963606545.1 Sphaerochaetaceae bacterium | reverse complement strand
GCTGAGGATTATCTTGGCGAGCCTGTCACAGAAGCTGTTATTACAGTTCCTGCTTACTTCAATGATGCACAGCGTCAGGCAACAAAGGATGCTGGTAAGATTGCTGGTCTTGAAGTAAAGAGAATTGTTAACGAGCCTACAGCTGCAGCTTTGGCTTATGGCTTTGGCAAGGATACTTCCAAAGATGAAAAGATTGCTGTTTACGACCTTGGTGGTGGTACCTTTGATATTTCCATTCTTGAGCTTGGTGATGGTGTCTTTGAAGTAAAGTCTACAAACGGTGATACACACCTTGGTGGTGATAACTTTGACCAGAGAATTATTGAGTGGATGGCAGAGAGCTTCAAGAAGGATACTGGAATTGATCTTTCTAAGGATAAGATGGCTCTTCAGAGACTTAAGGAAGCTGCAGAGAAGGCTAAGATTGAGCTTTCAAGTTCAACTTCTACAGATATTAACTTGCCGTTCATTTCTGCTGATGCAACAGGTCCAAAGCACCTTCAGATGACTCTTACAAGAGCTGCTTTTGAGCAGATGGTTGATGACCTTATTGAAAGAACAAAGATTCCATGCAGAAACGCTCTCAGAGATGCTGGTCTTTCTGCTTCTGATATTGATGAAGTCATTCTTGTTGGTGGTTCAACTCGTGTACCAAAGGTTCAGGCTGTTGTTAAAGAGCTCTTTGGCAAGGAACCTCACAAGGGTGTTAACCCAGATGAAGTTGTTGCAATGGGTGCTGCAATTCAGGGCGGAATTCTTGGTGGCTCCGTTAAGGACGTTCTCCTTCTTGATGTCACACCTCTTTCACTTGGTATTGAGACCCTTGGTGGTGTTACAACAAGACTTATTGAACGTAACACAACAATTCCTACAAGAAAGAGCCAGGTTTTCTCAACTGCTGCTGATGGACAGACTGCAGTAAGCATTCATGTTCTTCAGGGTGAGCGTGAGATGGCTTCTCAGAACAGAACCCTTGGAACCTTTGACCTTGTTGGAATTCCTGCTGCACCAAGAGGAGTACCACAGATTGAGGTTACCTTTGACATTGATGCAAACGGTATTGTTCATGTATCGGCTAAAGACCTTGGTACAGGCAAGGAGCAGAGCATCCAGATTCAGAGCTCAAGCGGCTTGGATGAGAGCGAAATTGAGAAGATGGTTAAGGATGCAGAGATGCACGCAGAGGAAGATAAGAAGGAGCGTGAGAGAATTGACGTTCGCAACACAGCTGATAGCCTTGTTTACCAGACTGAAAAGGCTCTCAAGGACTACGGCGACAAGCTTGCTGCTTCCGATAAGTCAGCTGTAGAAGCTGCTCTTGCAGACCTCAAGCAGGTACTTGCTAACCAGAGCGCAACTGTAGACGAAATCAAGTCCAAGACCGATGCTCTTCAGAATGCTTCTTATAAACTTGGTGAGCAGATTTATAAGAATGCTAACCCTCAGGGCGGACAGCAGGCTGGTCCAGGCGCTGGCCCACAGCCAGGTGCTGGTAACGGACCTCAGCAGGGTGCTGGTCCTTCCAGCAACGGTGCTGATGATGCTGACTATGAGGTGGTCAACTAAAATTTACTTTTAATAATCATAGCCGGTCATTCGTGGCCGGCTATTTTTAGTTGTACTGTTTAACTTTTTTTGTTAAGTTATTGTTGTTTAATTGTTGTTTATAGAAGGGTTCAAACGTGGCTGATAAAAGAGATTATTATGAAGTTCTTGGAGTAGCCAAGACAGCAACAAAAGAGGAAATTAAAAAGGCATATAGAAAACTTGCCATTGAGAACCATCCAGACAAAAATCCTGGGGATAAAGCTGCTGAGGAACGTTTTAAGGAAGCTACTGAAGCCTACGAAGTGTTGTCGGATGATACTAAGCGCAAAAACTATGATAATTATGGTTTTGCTGGTGTAGATAATTCACAAGGTTTTGGTGGCGCTGCCTACAGAGATTTCAGCGATCTTTTCTCTGGTGGATTTGGAAGTATCTTTGAAGATTTGTTTGGCTTTGGTGGTGGCTCAACCTACAGGTCTAGAAATCAGGGCAATGTTCAAACAGGACAAAGCATTAGAGTAAACATTGAAGTTGATTTGCAGGATGTAATGGGCGACTGTAAGAAAGAAATGACTTACAATCATCTGGTTCCCTGTGAAGCTTGTCATGGAACAGGATCTTCAAAAGGAACAGCTTCTTCTAAGACTTGTCCAACCTGTGGAGGTGCAGGACAAATTCGTCAGTCTAGCGGTTTCTTCTCTATGGCTAGGACTTGTCCAACCTGTGGAGGAAGAGGAACTGTTATTTCTGACCCTTGCTCAGTTTGTAGAGGAACCGGAACTGTCAAAAAGAGCCAGACTCTCAAGATTAAGATTCCTGCAGGAATTGAAAATGGCGCTGATATCATTATTCCACAAATGGGAAATGCGGGTCAGAATAATGCAACTCCTGGAGATTTGTACGTGAGAGTTAATATTCGTCCGCACAAGTACTTTGTCAGACAGAATGAGGACTTGTTTGTCCAAATCCCTATTTCAATGACACAGGCAGCTCTTGGTCTTGATATTGAAGTTAAGAATCTTATGGGACAAACCATCAAGGTAAACGTTCCAGCTGGCGTACAGAGTGGTAAGATTATAAGGGTTAAAGGCCAAGGGCTTCCAAGATATAAGAGTATTTCAACCGGTGATTTATATATAAAATTCCAGGTGGAGACTCCAAAACGGCTTGGTATAAAGGCAAAACAACTTATGAAGGAACTTTCAGAGACTCTTGGAGAGAATCCAGCGCCAAATCCAGTGCCTTTTGATAACGAATAATTTTAAGGAAAATATTTATGGGAACCAAGATTACAGGAATACATGCAATTGAAGAAGCTCTAAAGAACGCCTCCAGAGGTTCAACTCTTTATTTGCTTAGAGGAGACAAGAGAAACGCTGCTTTGGAGCTACAAGCTATTGCAACGGGCAAAACTGCGGTAAAAAAGGTCAGTGATGTTGAACTTGAAAAATTGGCTGGCAATCCAAACCACAGAGGCGCTGTTCTGGATCTTGGTGCCAAAGCTGCCTCAAGCCAAGGTGGCAGAATAAAAGAAGTTTCAGTTAGAGATTTCTGTGATAGCCTAAAAGAAGGGCAAGGGGCTCTTGTTTTAGCTCTTGATGAGATTACAGACCCTCATAACCTTGGTGCTATTTTAAGAAGTGCAGACCAGTTTTCTGCCGCTCTTATCATTGTTCCTGAGAGAAGAAGTGCAAGTGCAAATGAAACTGTAATTAGAATCTCCTCTGGAGCGGCTCAGTATATCACAATGTCAACCGTAACAAACTTAGCCAGAGAATTAGATGTTCTCAAAGAGTATGGCTTTTGGGTTTATGGGGCTGATATGGACGGAACAAATTCTTATAACATGGACTTCTCAAACCGTACAGTTATTGTTATGGGTAGTGAAGGAAGTGGGGTAAGAACCCTAGTCAGAGCAAAATGTGATCAGATGGTTTCTATTCCAATGACAGGACACATTGATTCTCTCAATGTGTCAGTTGCCGCGGGAATTTTAATGTACGAGTATAGAAGAAATCACTCAGATCTTGGTGTTTAAGTGCTTAATTTTATCAAAAGCACTATCGCAGGTTCTTATAACAGAAAGTGGGGAAATTGAGATGTAACCATTAAGGGTTGCATCTAGGTCCTCATCATAGTTTTGAGCTCCTTTGTAAACAGAATAGCCCTCTACTTGATAGATATCGTTTCCCAGATGATGGAAAATGTCCTTAAAGTAAGCTCCTCCTTGTTTTGTCACAAGAATTTCTTCTTCTGGCTTGAGAGGAATGTTGATATTGTAAATATCGTTGTACTTTAAAAGCTCGTTGGTAGTGATGAAGGAGTAAATTCTATCAAGGTTTGCTGCTGCAGCTTCAAAGGATGATGGATCTGTTGAGAAGGCTAAAGCTTTGACTTTCATGTAGGAAGCTTCAAAGATTGCGCCAACAGTTCCAGAGTAGGAAATGTCCTCACCAAGGTTGAATCCGCGGTTAATGCCTGAAAAAACAACGTCATAGTTGCGTTTTAGGCCATTAAAACCAAAACGGACACAATCTGCCGGGGTGGAATCTACATAGTACCAGTCTATGCCTTCTAGCATTTGAACTTTCTTTGCTTCATAAGGTTTGTGAATCTCAATGCTATGACTTTTGCCACTTTGCTCTGTCTTTGGTGCAACTACTGTGACATTTCCAAGTTTTTTTGCCCAAGAGGCTAAAATCATTAGACCTTCTGAGGTATAACCGTCATCGTTTGTAATTAAAATATTCAAATTCATTTTTTATAACCATCCTGTATTGGTTGCTTTGTAGGAAGCAAGTAGGGTATCTGCATCATTAATTAAGCTTTGCATTTCTTCTTTATTGTAAACGGTAGCTCCAGCTGCACAGCTGTGTCCCCCTCCGTGGTAGCGCTCTGCAAGCTTATTGACCGTTACGAATCTGGATCTTAGTCTGACTCTTGTAGAGCCATCGGGGTTGTCTATGAATGCAATCCAGATTAGGCTGCCTTTGATTTTGTCCATGAAGGACACGCTTTCGCTGGCTTGTTCGCGGTTTAGGTTAAAGCGTTCTTGCAGGGTTTTGTCTACGTAGGTGTAGGCTACGCCGTTTGGGGTAATGTTCATGTTCTCAAGGATGCTGGCTTTGAATTTGTAGAAGCTGTAGTCTTCTAGATAGAGATGGGCGTAAAGTGTTTCAGTATCTATATTAAAGCTCATAAGCCAGCCAGCAAGTCTGAAGGTCTCACAGTTGGTTTCTTTGAATCTGAAGCGGCCGGAGTCGGTGACCATGCCGGTGAAGAGGTAGGTTGCAATTTCTGTGTTGCATTTTAGCTCTTCTTGGAAGGTGTCTAGGAAGTCTGCAACCATCTCGCAAACGGAGGAGCGATCATCTTCTACCCAGGAGACAGTTCCGAAGGTCTCGGTTTCAATGTGATGGTCAATTTTTACAATTTCTTTTGCCAAGTTAAGCTTGCGGTTAGAACATCTGTCTAAGTTTGCTGTGTCTAGGACTAGAGCTAGAGCGTCTTTGTAAAAGTCGTCTGAAACGGGGTTGTCCTCAGGTCCTAAGAAGGCTAGATAGTCAGAACCATCTTCATTGATAATTCGTATGTCTTTGTCTGGGTAGGATAGTTTTAGAGAAGTGCAAAGGCCTTTGGTTGAACCTATTGCGTCTCCGTCTGGGCGAATGTGTCTTGAGATAATGATTTTATTGTATTGTTTTATCTTCTCTAAAACGGCTTTCTTTGCTTCTAGTCCCTGCATTAATCTTTCTCCATCAAATTTTTATCATATCGTCTAAATCTTCGAGCATTTGCATTGCTGTCTCTTTGTCTTTAACTGTGGCTCCACTTGCTTTTGCGTGTCCGCCACCGCCATACTTTACTGCAATAGGGTTGATGTTGTACTCAGAGGATCTTAGCTCACAGACAACTCCGTTAACATCTTCTGCAAAGTTTACCCAGATATCAATGCCCTTGATATCTGACATGACATTGACATAAGCTCTTGCTGCTTTTAGTGCATCAAGGTTTAGTTCTTTAAGGTCTTCTTTGGTTGAATATATGTAAGCAACGTGGTTTTTAGTAAACTTAATTCTCAGGGTGAACTTAGCTCTTGTTAGAGCGTACTCAAAACTTTCTGTGTAAAGATTCTTGTAAAGCTGATTTAAATCAAAGTTTCGTTTCAATAGGAAGGCGGCAAGTTCAAAGGTTTTTGAACTGGTTCCATCATACTTAAAACGGCCTGAATCAGTAACCATGCCTGTAAAAAGTGCCTCTGCTGCTAGATTTGGGACATCAAGTGAACATTCTTTTGCAAAGTCTGTAATGATTCCGCAACAGCTAACATATGAAGTGTCTATTATGCTTAGGGTTGCTAATTTCTCGTTAAAAATATGATGGTCAAAGGAAAGCGTGTGCTTTGCTGCTCTGTAGCGGGCGTCGCTAATTAGGTCAAAGGTTGAGCAGTCCAAACAAATTGCTAGGGCCTCTTCATACAAAGAATCAGGTACTGTATCCATTTCCGAGCCTTTCATAAAAGAAAAGCGGGAATTTGAATCTCCTACCATGTAGACTTTCTTGCCTGGGAAATTTGCTAGGATTATGTGCTTTAGTCCAATTTGGCTTCCAAGAGCATCTCCGTCTGGTTTTGTGTGACGATGGAGAATGATGGTTTCATATTTTTTGATTTCTTCTAGAGCATCACTGAAGGCAAGAACTGCCAGGCTTTTGGCTCTTGCATTTTCATAGGTGGTGAATTGGATTAAGTGTCCGTTATCTTCCAATTCTTCAGAAGCATAGACCTGCTTCCAGTTTTCTAGCTCATCAAGATTGTCAAAGAAAACCTGTGCCCCACCATCCTCTTTAACTTTAGTCAGTAGAACCTTGTTGCAGTAGGGAAGTAGTGTGTGGTACATCATGGCGCCACCTATGACAAAAATATCGTCAGTGGGATATTTAGAGAGCTGTAGGGAAAGTTCTGAGAGGGACTGGACTAGGATGAAGCCGTCCTGTTTGGCTCTTTCTTTTGCTTCTTCACAGTTTGGCCAAAGAACAATATTGGTACGGTTCTTTAGTGGCTTTCCGTTGGGAAAAGAGAGCAGAGTATTTGAACCCATGACTACAACTTTGCCAGTTGTCTGGGCTCTAAAGAATTTCATATCCTTTGGTAGCTTAAACATAAGGTCGTTGCCTTTGCCTATGCCCCATTTGCTGTCACAGTGAAGAATAGCCTGCATTGCGCATTACCTCCAAATTTTTAGCCTATTAGATGGCTACTGGGATATCGTATTTCTTTTTGCAGTACTGATAGTTTTCAAGTTTAAAGTCATCTGCAGTGAAGCTGTAGAAATCCGTCTTGTCTTTGTTCATTATAAATTTAGGGGCAGGAAACTGCTCGTGAGCAATAATCTCTTTGACAATTGGGATGTGTCTATCATAGATATGAGCATCTGCAATCACATGGATAAGCTCTCCCGGAACAAGGCCACTTACCTGCGCCATCATATATAAAAGAACACTATATTGTACCAAATTCCAGTTGTTGGCGGTAAGCATATCTTGAGATCTCTGATTGAGAATTCCATTTAGAACGTTGCCACTAACATTGAAGGTCATGGAGTAGGCACAAGGGTAGAGATTCATCTCGTGCAAATCTTCAAAATTATAGATATTAGTAAGAATTCTGCGACTTTGTGGGTTGTTTTTAAGGTCAAACAAAACTCTATCTACCTGGTCAAATTCGCCTTCTTTATATTGATGCTTAATGCCTAGCTGATAGCCGTAAGCCTTGCCAATTGTCCCATCTTCTCCTGCCCAACTATCCCAAACCCGAGTTTTTAGCTCGCTAACTTTATTGGATTTCTTCTGCCAAATCCATAAAAGCTCATCAATAGCTGACTTCATGTAGGTACGCCTGATGGTCAAGATTGGAAACTCGTCTTGTAAATTATACCTATTTACAATTCCAAACTTCTTGATTGTATGAGCAGGGGTGCCATCACTCCAGTGAGGACGTACGTCAAGGTTTACGTCACTGAACCCATTTTCTAAGATATCTTTAATATTAGCTACAAATACTTCATCCGCCCTGCTCATATTTGCTCCTCTGCTTTTGTATTAACGATTATGACAAAAGCCAAGTGTATGTTCAAGAATAAAATCCTAATTAGGGCCACAGAGCACAACTTCATCTTTGGATCTGTAGGATTAGACCTTTTGCTTAAAAATTTGGCTTAAAAGGTCTATTTTGCAAATCCATTTTAATTGAGTTTCTTCCACGAAATCACAAACTTAACTTGGTAATCTTGTTTTGCTTTAAAACTATGTTCCTTAAGGGTATAAGGTCCACAACTTCCTGTGCCTATACCCTGCTGGAAGGCACTCAAAGTTACATAAGTTCCAGTATTCTTTTCATCACACTGATGCTTCATCTCTGTGAGCTCTAAGTCTGAATAAGGCTTAACCCCTAAATTGAACGGCTTATCAACAGCGTCAAAACGTACAAGAGTTGTGTCATTACTCACTTCAACAAAGGTCGTATCACACCTATTGCCACTTTCCTGCGGTCTGATATTAGGCTCTGTCATTTCTTTGACTTGTCTTTGATTCAGCCCTATTGGACTTTGTTCCTTCATATCTTCATAGGACTCGTAGCTTCTACCAAACCATTGGATGTTAGTAAAAGAAGTATCCAATTTAAAAGTCTTTCCAAATCTTGGAAGAAGTCCTTTAGCACTTACCGGATGTAATAGGCTTGTTACCAACACAGCACCATCAAAGCCTTCTGGTACTTGGCAAGCTTCATAGGTATCAACACTCAAGAATCTATTTCCGTTGTCCTTTATTGAAGTCATAACAACCAAAGGAGATCTTTCAAGGCTTCCCTGTTCAATAAATTCAAGTTTTTCTTCGCACCATTTTTTCATTGGATTTTGTCTTAACAAAGGCTTGTCGTTATCAGTGGAAGCTCTGAACAAAATAGTATAAGGATAGCCTGAGACCATGGAATAGCCGTTAAAATCAAACTTAGGTAAGCCATTTACGACATCAAAACCTTTTGAGAACCTTTCAGTAATCTTTGGGCAAGGAAGTTTTGGAGCTTTCAAAACAATCTGTTCTTCCCCAACTTCATTGCCGTTTTTGTCGTAGGTAATAAAGAGCGCATAGGTACCATCTCCAACTTCAAAATTGGCTTTTATCTTCTCAAGCGGGGCAACGTTTGGAACGTATTCGGCCACCTTTGAAGCATCTACCTTAACTTCAATTTTAAATTCGTTTCCTTGAGTAAAAGCAGTAGTGTTGAAAATCTCAAACTCATTATCTTTTATTCTAGAAATCCTAATTGGCCGGTAAGCATGTCTTACAATCCAAGCTCCTGTTGAAGGACGTCTGTCTGGATAGAAAATTCCATCAACACAGAAGTTTCCGTCATGTATCCATTCTCCATGATCGCCACCATAAGTGTAACTACCATCTTCATGAAGCACAGCATGGTCCACCATTTCCCAGACACAACCACCAATCAGAGCGTCATACTTATAAATTTGCTCCCAATAGCCCTCAATATTACCAGGGCCTACACCCATTGCATGAGCATATTCACAGAGAAAATAGGGCCTATCATTAAACTTTTTTGTCTTACTTGTCCCTTCTCCTGCGGCCTTAACTTCAACTACAGGTGGATACATTTGGCTTGCAACATCATAGGCCTTTCTTCTTGCATGAACCACACTCTCATAATGAACTGGAATTGTGGTGACACTCTTGAAATACTGATACATTGCAAAGGTATTGCATCCATCACCAGACTCGTTTCCAAGGCTCCACATTACAATTGGAGTGGCAAGAAGTTTGTCTCTATTATAGTGTCTCACAGCTCTGTCAACATAATGGCTCTTCCACTTTGCATCATTAGAAAGCCAGTTCATTGAAGAAGGCAACTTTTGAACCTGCACTCCATGAGTTTCAAGGTCAACTTCATCAACAATGTACAAGCCATATTCGGCTGCAAGTTCTATTAACAACGGGTCTGGCGCATAGTGAGAAGTTCTAACTGTGTCAATGTTAAACTGTTTGCAAAGCTTTAAATCTCTATCAATATCCTCCGGGCTCATCACATATCCATTCTTTGGATTAGTGTCATGGTGGTTTACCCCGTGAAACTTAATCTTATGGCCATTAACCAAGAATAAACGGCCGTCAATTTTAACCGTCTTAAAGCCTATTCTTTGCTTAATACAGCTGTCCTTTGTTTCAATAAACAAGTCATAAAGCACAGGTTTTTCTGCATTCCATTCAAGGGCTTTAATGCCCTCAAACTTAATTGTTGCTTTATTTTCTTTAGTGGCAGTGGTCTTTTGGGCCATTGTTCCGTTTCCTTCCAAAGAAACAGAAACCTCAAGCTCACCAGTAGTTTCTATAAAAACCTCAGCCTCATAAAGGCCTGTAGCTTCATCCTTAGAAGTTTTGAAATCTATATCCCAAATGTCGCTTGGATTTGAAATTCTTAGCAAAACATCTCTAAAGATTCCTGTATTTCTGAACATGTCTTGGCACTCAAGATAGGTGCCGTTGCACCAGCGCCGGACTACGCAGACCAGCTCATTTTTACCTTCCTGAACAAGAGAAGTAATATCAAATTCTGCTGTATTATGAGATTCCTCTGAGTAACCAACAAACGTGCCATTGACGTGAACTTCAATACAACTGACCACTCCAAGGAAGGACAGAACATACCGCTTTGAAGTTTCTTTTACATCAAAGAAAGTTCTATAAACTCCGGCATGGTTATACTCACCAGCTGGAGCCTCAGTAAAGCCATCAAAAACACTAAAATAGTCTTTGACGGGACCTGTGGTTGGAATCTCAGGAGGATTGTACTTAAACGGATACCTTAAATTAATGTATGCGGGCTTTCCATAACCTCTGAATTGCCAGCAAGAAGGAACCTCAAGCGTATCAAACTTCATATCCTTGGTATCAATGCAGGCCAAAAGGTCATTTGGATTATCAAAATAGGCAAAATCCCACATGCCATTGAGCACTTTAACGTAGGGAGACTTATAGCGTTTTTCCAGCAAAGAAACGCTGTTTGCCTCAGCCTTATTAGGATAAGGAATAAAATAACTTCTTGGCTTAAGCTTATTAACTTCAAGAACACTAAAATCACCACAAAGGTCACTATGAAGTTTGTACTGCATAAAATTCCTCCAAACTTAGTTAAGCTTATATTTCTTGAAAAACTGGCCAACAACTTCTTTATACTGCTCAGGGTGGTCAACTACGCTCTGAGCGTGTGGAGAGCCTGCATAGAGCTGAAGCATCTTGTTGTCTTTCTTTGCGTTGTAAACCTCATGGACCATTGCAGTAGGTACAAAGGTATCAGAGTCTCCGTGGCAGAAGAGCATTGGAATTTCTGTCTTTTTCATGGCTTCTATTGCACTGACGTCGTACATTGAGAACTTAAAATGCATTTTAATGACAATATCTCCAAGATAGAGCATTGGGAAGGCTGGAACATGCATTGAATTCATTATGGATTTTGCCTGCTTTATTAAGCAAGAATAGCCACAATCTTCAATTGCAAAAGCAAGCTCTTTAATTTGCCATGCTGTCTGCATGACGGTTCCAGAGCCCATAGATTCTCCCAAAAGCCCCCAAAGGCAGTCCTCATTGAACTTTGGCTTCATAAAATGGAATAGATCAATTAAGTCCATGGATTCAAAATAGCCCATGCTACAGAACTCGGCTTTGCCTTTATCACTTAAACCATGGCCTCTGTGGTCGTAAACTATGACGTTGTAGCCATAGTTATCCATGAGAATTTTTGCATAGGTGTACATGGTTGAATAGGTTCCGGTGTAGCCGTGAACAAGGATTACCGCTTTCTGCCGGCCTTCTTCCTTTGGCTGCCTAAAGATAAGGCCCCTGAGAGTGTAGCCTCTTGGAGAGTCAAAGGTAAACTCTTCATGTGGGTGGGTATTTTCAAATTCTGCACAATCAAAACCATGTTCTTTTAAGACATCCATACTTTCTTGATGAGTATGCACGTGAGGTCTGCACATCATTTTGATGAAAAAAGAAATTCCAACTGCCATTACTACAACAAAAATACCAACTATGATTAAAGCTATGGTAAGCGCCATATCCTTCCTCCCTATAAAAACCTTGGGTAAAAACTTTGGATAAAAACCTTGGTATATTTTCTATCCTCTTTGAATTTGTGTCTATCAAAAAAACGCATTTCTAGCTTATAATTTAAAAGCTATGAGGATACTTTGCATTTCAGATACGACAAGGTCTTTAGCTTTTTCTTCCAGAGTGAAAGAGATTTACAAGGATGTAGATATTATCTTTTCCTGTGGAGATATGCCTCTTGAGTCTTATGATTACGTTTCAACTATGCTAAATAGAGATCTTTGCTATGTTTATGGTAATCACAACCTAAAGGATTACAATAAAGCATTGGAAAGCCGAGGCTTAATTGGAGTGGGACCTCAAGAAGAAAATACGCAACAAATAGAGAAGTTCTATGGCTTTATGATTGATGGAAAATGCTATAGAGATAAGAAATCGGGTTTGCTAATTGCTGGTCTTGGCGGAAGTATGAGATACAATGAAGGGGACAGCCAGTACACAGAACTGGAAATGCAATATCGTATTTTGAAACTTATTCCAAAACTCATATATAATAAACATAAATATGGTAGATACTTAGACATTCTTATTACCCATGCTCCTCCCTTTGGTTTGGGAGATGGTCCTGACTTGTGTCATAGGGGCTTTAAGTGTTTTGGTTATTTTATTGAAAAGTTTCAGCCTAAGTATCTTTTGCACGGCCACGTTCATCTTGATGACCGCAATGCACCACGCGAAATTGTCAAAGGAAAAACTAAAATAATTAACGTTTATGGAGCTTATCTACTTGAGGATGAGACGTTAGGTACCAACAATGCGGGAGGGCGCAAACATGGTAGATGAGATGATCTTGGACGATGATTTTGCCAGAGCAAGGAGCAGAGCTAAACTTCAGCGAATTCTTTCCACTTTCAAATGGAAGAATCCAAACTTGTTATCTTTTTACGAAGTCACAAAGTTGATTAAGCCAGATGCTCAATTTTACAAGGGGCTTCAGACTATTCCAGTGAAGAAAATTATTGGTTCAGAGAACCGTTACCAGGACTTTTCTCTAGCCTTTTATCCCAGAAATCCTGTTCTCAAGCGCAGATGGGAAAACATAGAAGCTGCAAAGCTGAATGACGAGTTTCTCCCTCCAATATCGGTTTATAAGCTGGGAGATTGCTATTTTGTGCGCGACGGCAATCATAGGGTATCGGTGGCGCGGAGTATGGGGCAGGAGTTTATTGATGCGGAGGTGGTGGAGCTTTCGTCTAAGATTCCGCTTGAGGAGGGCATGACGCTCAATGAGCTCAAAAAGCGCGTTGTGGCTCACGAGAGATCTGTCTTTTTGGAGCAATATAACCCCAGCTATTTGCCAATGGATAAGATAGTTTTTACCACGCCTGGAGCCTATCCGGAAATGGTTAACCACATCTTGGTCCACAAATACTACATCAATGAACACGTGAACGGCGAGCTTTCTTTTGAACAGGGCGCAGTTAGCTGGTACCAAAACGTCTACCTCCCAATTGTCCAAGCGGAGGACCACGAGCACTTGAAAGCTTTTTACCCGGGCTGCACTGAGGCCGATATTTATATGTGGCTTGTGCGTAAGTGGGACGAAATGAAGAGAAAGAATGCTCAAATCTCTGAAGCTGCGGCAGCAAAGGCTATGAAAGAGACAGAAGAAGAAAAGAGTTTTTTGAAGCGCTGGTGGCAGTATCTAAAACAAAAGTTCAGTAGAAAATAAAAAAGCTACACAAGGCCTTAAGGTATGTGTAGCTGAGAAGATAAAAGCGACATTGCATCGCCAGTGGAGCTGATCGGGATCGAACCGACTACCTATTGAATGCCATTCAATCGCTCTAGCCAGGTGAGCTACAGCCCCAAAATCCAAGTGCAACTATAATCCTAAGCCCTTGAAGCTGTCAAGCCCTGGCTATACCACAAGTTTGTGTTAAGTTGTCGAAACCGAACTCTAGAACTATAATATTATTAGATTGTATGGGAGGCATTAATGCTTACTGATATATTGAAAAGTAAAAAGTCTCTGTTCGCAGACGGGGTGCAAACCGTTTTAAGAGGACAGGAAAACAGATCAAGAGTTGTATCGTTCTTGCAGGGAAACCTTGTTAACAACGTAAGAGCAGAAACTAGGGGCATTAACGCTCGTGTTTGCAAGAATGGGGTTTATGGTTTTTCTTCAATGGCTGATTATTCCAGCGAAGCTGCTGATGCAGTTCTTGCTGCAGCAACAGAAAACGCTCTTTTCTTAAATACTCACGCTCCAAAAGCAATGCCTATGGCAAAGTCTTATGGTCAGGGCGTTATCCCAACAGGAAAAGAAATTGTAGACTTTGAACAAAAGAGAATAATTGAAACCTGTAAGCAGGTGGATGACTATGTAGCAAAGACCTATCCGGAGCTTGCCAGCAGAAAAATTATCTACACGGAAGACTCAATGGACAAGGTTATTTACACTTCAGATGCCTATGATTGTCATGTTACAAATCCTAGGTGTTATATCTATGTAATGCTTGATGCTGTTACCAAAGATGGCATTCCAATTGAGCTGTTTAAGGCCTTTGGTGGCTTTGGAAGTTTTGAAGATTATTTTTCAGATACTAAGTGGATGTATCCAGCAATTGATGTCCTATATAAGCGTCTTATGGATAAAAAAGAGGGCGTTTATGCTCAAGCAGGCTATAAAACAGTAGTTTTAGGCTCAGATCTTGCAGGTATGCTTGCTCACGAAGCTGTGGGCCATACAGTAGAAGCTGACCTTGTTTTGGGTGGCTCTATTGCCGGTAAGAGGCTCAACCAGAGAGTGGCTTCAGACCTTGTCACAATGGTGGACTTTGCCCACACAGCACTTGGCGGAAGGGCACCACTTCCAGTTTATATGGATGATGAGGGAACTAAGGCAGAGGATGCACTTCTCATTGAAAACGGAATTCTCAAGGGCTATATGCACAATAGAGAATCGGCTGACCATTTTGGAGTAAAGCCTCAGGGTAATGCTAGAGCTTGGGCTTTCAGTGATGAGCCTTTAATCAGAATGAGAAATACCACAGTTCTTCCTGGAAAGGATAAGTTGGAAGACATGATTGCTTCTGTTGATGATGGGTACTACCTTGTTTCAACTGGAAACGGTCAGGCGGATCTTACCGGCGAGTTCATGTTTGGAATTAACATGGGTTATGAAATCAAAAACGGAAAACTTGGCAAGGCAATTTTGGACACTACGGTTACAGGAATTGCTTTTGATATGCTCAAGACGGTTGATATGGTTTCTGATAACATCACTTGGTCTTCAAGTGGTTTCTGTGGCAAGAAGCAGAGAATGCCAGTTGGCATGGGTGGTCCAGAAATGAGATGCAAAATCATGATTGGTGGAAGATAAGGAGGGCAATATGAAAGATATTAGAAATACAGCAACTTATGTTGAGAATCTTCTCAAGTCTTCTGATGTAGACAAGTACGATTTTTCCCTTATAGAAAAAGAGACCCGCGAGTTTAATGCAGATTTTGGTGTGTTTACTCTTTATAGAACCGTTTTTGGCAACAACGTTGTTGTGGATGTCTACAAGGATAACAAAAAAGGAACCAAGGCTGGAAACGATTTTTCTGATGACGCCCTAAAAGCTACCGTCAATGACGCAGTTCTTTCTGCTCAAAGTGCTGTTGCAGACGCTGCTTATGATATTGCGCCAAAGCAGAATTCAGAAGTTTTCAAGAGTGGTTGCTACGAGCCTGATATTGATAAGTTCTTCAGCAGAATTGAAGAGCTGCTTTCAGCTGTCAAAGCTCAGTATCCAAAGGTAAACATTCTCAACGTCTATGCTTCTCATGTAAAATCTCATGAAGTGTATCGCAATTCAAACGGCACTGATTTTGAAGAGTTTGAAGGCCACTACTCAATAACCTTGGAGTTCTCCGGCAACGATGGTCAAAAGTCCACAAGCCTTGACGGTGTTGGCGTTTCTATTAATAACTTGGATACTCCTTTCATTGAACTTGCCAGCGTAAGAGAACACCTTGAGAATGCTACAAATCAGCTCAATCAAATCCCATTTAGTGGAAAGTTTGAAGGCACCGTCCTCTTTACCCCAGACTGCTTTGCACAGTTCTTGATGTACACGCTCAATAACTATGCCTCTGGCTCCGTAATTCTTGACGGCACAAGTCTTTGGCTTAACAAACTTGAGCAGCAGGTTGCAGATAAAGGTATCACAATTTCCTTCAATTCCTCTGATCCTCGCATTGTAGGCGGCGATAAATTTACCTCAGACGGCTTCAAGTCAGAAGATGTGGACATCATCAAAGACGGCGTTCTAAAGCAGTTCTTGCTCAACCTGTACCTTGCCAACAAAACGGGTCGTCCAGTGATGAAGAACTCTGGTCGCGACCTTGTCATGGCCAACGGTACCACCGCCTATGCCGATATTCTCAAGTCCATTGACCATGGACTTTTGGTTGGTGGTTTTTCAGGGGGAAATCCAGGTACCAACGGCGAGTTCTCTGGGGTTGCAAAGAATAGCTACTTAATTGAAAACGGTGAGATTAAAGGAGCTGTCAGTGAGACCATGATTAACGGTAACCTTGGTGCAATGCTTCAGAATATTAAGGCAATTTCTAAGGAAATTGTTGCAGACGGCAATATGGTACTGCCATATGTGGCCGTAAACGGAATAGTAGTTTCTGGAAAATAATCCAGCGTCTATTCGTAATCAAAGATAGTTTTTGATTTAATATACTTACTAAAGTTAGCCTTCCAGGTGTGATGAATTTCACAATCATCATAAATTGGAAGGCTCTCTTTTTCCATATCAATGACAATCATCAAATCAAAGCGGTTAGGGCGGTCAATGCAAGAAGAGTGTAGACAAACATTGTGAACGCCTTCAACTTCTGTAATTCCTTTAAATAGTTCAGCAGCTTGTTTAATAATTTCAGCCTTCTGGGTTTTGTCTATATCATCATTAAATTTAACAATTATGTGGTGAAGCATAGTATTTCCTTATGGTATTTCCTTATAAAAAAGGCCTCCAAAAACGGAGGCCCTAAAAACGTTATTGTGAATTATCTCTTGTTGAGAGCCTGGTCTACTGCAACTGCAACAGCAACTGTAGCACCAACCATTGGGTTGTTTCCCATTCCAAGGAAGCCCATCATCTCAACGTGTGCAGGAACTGATGAAGAACCAGCAAACTGAGCATCTGAGTGCATTCTTCCCATGGTATCTGTCATGCCGTAAGAAGCAGGACCTGCTGCCATGTTATCTGGATGCAAGGTTCTTCCTGTACCACCACCGGAGGCAACGGAGAAGTACTTCTTGCCCTGTTCAATACATTCCTTCTTATAGGTACCTGCAACTGGGTGCTGGAATCTAGTTGGGTTTGTGGAGTTTCCTGTAATAGAAACATCAACGCCCTCGTGATGCATGATTGCAACACCTTCACGGACATCATCTGCACCGTAGCAACGAACTGCAGCTCTCTCACCCTTGGAGTAAGCAATCTCTTTAACAATGTTCAGCTTGCCTGTGTAGTAGTCAAACTGGGTCTGAACATAGGTGAAACCGTTGATTCTGCTGATAATCTGAGCAGCATCTTTTCCAAGACCGTTAAGGATAACTCTGAGAGGCTCTTTTCTAGCTTTGTTAGCATTCTTAACAATACCAATTGCGCCTTCAGCAGCAGCAAAACTTTCGTGACCAGCAAGGAAGGCAAAGCACTTTGTCTCATCTCTGAGAAGCATTGCGCCAAGGTTACCATGACCAAGACCAACCTTTCTGTCATCAGCAACAGAACCCTTAATGCAGAAGCTCTGGAGACCAATACCAATAGCTTCAGCAGCCTCAGCAGCTGTCTTTACACCTTTCTTGATTGCAATTGCTGCACCAACTGTATAAGCCCAACCAGCATTATCAAATGCAATTGGCTGAACACCCTTAACAATATCATATGGATCAAAGCCATAGTCGTTGCAAATCTTGCGGCACTCTTCAATGCTGCTGATTCCGTACTGTGCAATGACTTCGTTTATGTGATCTACTCTTCTTTCGTAACTTTCAAATAAAGCCATGTCAGTCCTCCTTACTCGTGTCTTGGATCAATGTACTTTGCAGCACTATCCCACTGACCATAGTGACCCTTGGCCTTTGCAATTGCCTCGTCACCACTGAGACCCTGCTTGACGAATTCCATCATCTTGCCCATGTTGACAAATTCGTAACCGATAATCTCGTTAGCTTCGTTGAGAGCAATCTTTGTTACATAGCCTTCAGCCAGCTCAAGATATCTTGGTCCCTTTTCCTTTGTTGCGTACATTGTACCAATCTGAGATCTGAGGCCTTTTCCAAGGTCTTCAAGTCCACCACCAATTGGAAGTCCACCTTCAGAGAAAGCTGTCTGGCTTCTGCCGTAAACAATCTGAAGGAAGAGCTCTCTCATTGCTGTGTTGATAGCATCGCAAACGAGGTCTGTGTTAAGAGCTTCAAGGATTGTCTTTCCAATGAGGATTTCTGATGCCATTGCTGCAGAGTGTGTCATTCCTGAGCATCCAATGGTCTCAACCAGAGCTTCTTCAATGATTCCATCTTTAATGTTTAATGTAAGTTTGCAGGCACCCTGCTGTGGAGCACACCAGCCAATACCGTGTGTAAGACCGCTGATGTCCTTAATTTCTTTTGCCTGTACCCATTTTCCTTCCTCTGGAATTGGAGCAGGTCCATGATATGCACCCTTGGCAACAGGACACATATGCTGTACTTCTGTTGTATAAATCATCCAAAATCCTCCTGATTCTGTTTTCAACTTCTATTAAGGAAATGTATCACAGATTAGATTTTATGTCTTTATCTTTACGCGGTTTTTGTAAAACAGCCTACATTCCTTCAATAGCCCACAAGGGTATATTTACCATCCAGTCTTGGACTATGTAGTCTAATGTGGATAACCTGATTGCATATTCTGGCTTGAACTTATCATAGAAGACCTTGAGGCTCTTTGATTTTATGTTGTCCTCTGCTTTGACTTCTATTGGGATTACGGAGCTGTTTTTTTGAATAAGAAAATCCGTTTCATAGACGGCTTTGTCCCCACTATAGTAGTACGCAGTATATGGTGTTGAAGAAACAATTTGCTGAAGAACATATTCTTCTGCAAGAGCTCCCTTAAATTCAACAAACACTTCATTTCCATTGATTATTGTATCTGCATCGAGTTCTGCCATTGCCCCCAGTAGTCCGATATCTAACATAAATAACTTGAAGGAAGTGAAATCAATATAAGCTTTCAATGGTAATGCTGGTTTTGTCACCTTGTAGGTTTTGTATATCAAACCTGCATCTAGAAGCCACTGAATTGCAATTTCAAAATCCTTCATTCTTGCGCCTTTTTTTATTTGACCAAAGAAGAATTTCTTGTTTTCCTTTGCAAGCTGTAAGGGGAGAGAAGCCCACACCATTCTGATTCGTGGAAGTTCAGTAGGCTCTACATGTTTTCCAAAATCGCCATCATATTGGCTTAAAATTGAATTTTGGATTTCTCTAACTTCAGCATAGTCTTTTCTTTGGGAAAAAGCCTCAACGCACTCTGGCATTCCCCCCACAAAAAAGTAATTTTTTAAGTTTTCTACATATGATTCTCTCAAATCTTTAAGCAGAGGATTTTCCAAGTTTGAAACAGCTTCTGCCAAGTTGTCTTCGCCCAACGCACTCAGATATTCTGCAAAATCCATTGGGTATAAGTGTAATTCGTTGACTTTTCCCACCGGAAAAGACACTCCGTTGTGTATTCTGACTCCAAGAAGTGAGCCTGCACAGCAGATATGATATTGTGGAGCCTCCTCACAGAAATACTTGAGAGATTCAAGAACTTTTGGTGCTTCCTGGATTTCATCGAATATTAGAAGTGTTTCTTGGGGTCTTATGGTGGTATGGTATTGTACTTCCAAGGCTGTGATTATTCGCTGAGTATCAAAATCTAAATCGAAAAGTTGAGCTGTTTTTTTGTTGTTGTAGAACGATATATAAACGAAGTTTGAAAAGTATTGTCTTCCAAATTCTTTCATGAGCCACGTTTTTCCAACCTGACGTGCGCCCCATATAATCAGTGGTTTTCTGCTTTCTTTTGTTTTCCATTCTATCAGTTGTTTCATTAATTTTCTTTTCATAATATTGAGTATAACAGAAAAAGTGTTAATTTCAAACACTTTTTCCGACGAAAAAGTGTGAATTGCAAACATTTTTTCGCTACAAGGTTTAGCACTTTAAATTTGTGAGGATAGATAATATTATCGGGCTGGAGGAAAATATGAAGAAGATAAGTACAAGCAAGGCGCCGGCTGCAATTGGCCCGTATTCTCAGGCAATTGAGGCAAACGGTTTTCTTTTCACGTCTGGCCAGATTCCATTGGATCCAGCTACAGGCGCTGTGGTTTCAGGTGGCATAAAAGAGCAGGCTGAGATGGTCATGCAGAACCTTAAGGCGGTCTTGGAGGAAGCTGGGGTTGGCTTTGAGGCTGTTGTAAAGACAACTTGTTTTTTGTCTGACATGGCTGATTTTGCCGCTTTCAATGAGGTTTACGCAAAGTATTTTGTGGGCAATCCCGCTAGATCCTGCGTTGCTGTGAAGGCGCTTCCAAAGAATGTTCTCTGTGAGGCTGAAGCAATTGCAGTAGTTGCAAAATAAGTG
>CAVCYP010000032.1:9581-21043 GCA_963606545.1 Sphaerochaetaceae bacterium | reverse complement strand
TCAACATAAAGCCATAAAAAAGGGACCGAAAATTTCGATCCCTCAAAAATCCTCAATAAAAAATCCTTTTTCAATATAACGTCTGTAATTAATCCTGTCAATACTACAGTAAATTTAAAGTAAACTTCACAAAAAACGCAAAATAAAGGCTTCCATTGCTGTTTTTTGTGTGTTAACATCAAGGCAGTTGCGGAGCTGGGGTGTAATTCTCTTGCTCAAACTTTATAGACGGATTCCGGCATAGAAACGGTGCATTGCTCCTGCCTCAGGGTTTTTAAGGAACAGAATCTGTGGCTTAACTGGGAGTCCCCCTTGAACCATCGGTTCAAGAGATTCAAATCCCAATTCCGTAACCTTTTTGACTATTTGCGCCCGCTACAAGCGGGCTTTATTATAAAGAAGGAGTCATTCAACTATGGAGAGGCAAGATAAAGATTTGGCGTATATGTTGCAGTATGAAAATATTGCTTGGTATGACAACGGAGAAGTCAGGATTCTAGATAGACGAATCTATCCGGCTAAAGTTGAATTTGTCATCTGCAAAACTCATCTGGAACTTACCAAAGCCATAACTGACATGGTCACTCAGTCTGCTGGACCGTTCACCGCAGCTCCAATGGGTATGGCCCTGGCTGCCTGGGAATGCAGAAATCTTGGCGCAAAGGAGCAAATGGAATATCTAAAAAAAGCCGCCTATACCATTTCTCATGCAAGACCTACAACTGTAAATAGAATGAAAATTGTCACAGAAGCCTGTCTTCCAGCAGCTGAAAAGGCGCTACAAGAAGGAAAACGTGTGGATTTAGCCATAAGAGACTTTGTAGTTGAAGCCAACAACCAGAGATATGAAAAAGTTGGAAAGTGCGCCAAATACCTAGTTAACATGTTCCCAGACAAAGGAACCATCATGACTCAGTGCTTTGCTGAGACAATTTTGGGCATGATGCTCAAAGAATGCAAAAACCGAGGAAAGAACATTAGACTTTTTTGTCCTGAAACGCGCCCCTACTTCCAAGGTGCAAGACTTACAGCAACCGTCTGTCAGGATATGGGCTTTGACACAACCGTCATCACAGATAACATGCCCGCCTTTGTCATGGCAAAAGAAAAAGTTGACGTCTTTACCTGTGCAGCGGATGCAATTTGCTTAGACGGCTACGTGTTTAACAAGGTTGGAACCAGCCAGATAGCCATTTGCGCCCATCACTTTGGAATCCCAACCTTTATCTCCGGAGCACCAGATGTAGGCCATCCAAACCATGAAAACGTCACGATTGAAATGCGCGACCCAAATTTCTCCCTTCAAGCCATGGGAGTACGCACCGCAGTGCAAGGCGTAAAAGGCTACTACCCTGCCTTTGACATGACCCCACCCTACTTGATATCTGGAATTGCCACAGACCGCGGAATGTTCTCCCCGTACGATCTAAACCGATATTTTGAGCTAGGCGATAACAATGAAAACTGCTTAATTGTCTAAGTAGTTAACCAACGCTTTCAAAAAATTTCTGTCATAACTTAACAAGAAATCCAACTCACTAGATAAATGTCTGTCCTTAGTGGCCTTTTTAAATCTATAAGGATTAAGCTTAAACAAGCTCAAAAGATGAGGAAGTTCCTCAACGGGAATAGGATATTCCAGCCTGGTTACAGCAAAATACAAATCCACAAAAGCCTTTTCCACAACGGCAAAATGCCCCTTTTGAAGAGTAAAATCATTGGAAGAAAGAATTACAATTTTTATGAGACTTTTAATATTCTCATCAGCAAGCATGGCCGTTTCTGATTCAATTAGCGGTAAATCAAACTGTCGCATAAGCTCTAGTTGAACATCCTTAACATCTGTCTTCTTAGTACAAATTATCAAGGGCAAAGTTCCCTGTGTCCAAACCCCAAGTCCGTTTAAGCAATCCATTCCAGAAAAATAAAAATCAAAGCCAGTTGAGCTCAAAAAGTCATATACTTTCTTACCATAGCTAGAAATATTTTCAAAACGCTCCTGAATCTCCGGCAAGGAGGAGGACAAAACATAAAGCCCATGGCTGGACCTATCCACAATACCCTGTTTAATACAATCAAACAAATGCCACGAGACAGTTTTGGAATTCATTGGAGCAAAGGCATCGTAGATTTGCACAGTAGAAAGAGGTCCTTTTTCCTGCAACAGACCAATTAATCTTTCTTCAAATTCTTTAATCATAAAGGAACCCCTCAATTTTAGTACCAATGGACTGAACTTGAATCTCAGGATGATAACTTTCAGGTAAAGCTCTGAGCATTGCAAGTCCGTAGTTCTTTTTAACAATTCGGCTGTCCAAAATCAAGACAATTCCTCTGTCCGTGGTATGTCTCATAAGACGGCCAAAACCCTGCTTCAGCTTCATAGTTGCAACAGGAAGGCTTAAAGCCATAAATGAGCTTATGCCCTTCTCCTCTAGGATGGCTGATCTTGCCTTGAAGATTGGGTCATCTGGCATCTTAAAAGGTAACTTTGTGATAATAACCATTCTTAAAGTCTCGCCTGGAGCATCAACTCCTTCCCAGAAACTATCGGTTGCAAAAAGAACGCTGTCGGTATCGGTTTTGAAGCGGTCTAGGATGACGTGGCGCTCAAAGTCGCCTTGTTTGAGGCAGTTGATGCCAAGTCTGGCTAGCATGGGGCTGAGGCTTTGGTAGACCAGTTCAAGTTGCCGGAAGCTGGTGAAGAGGACAAGCGCGCCGCCCCCCGAGCTTGCAATTGCCGGAAAAATGGTGGAGATGAGAAAGTTAACGTATTCGTCTTCTTTGTCCCGGGCAAAAAGTGGCGTGTCGTACGGGGTCAGTAACATAAGGCGATTTTTGTAGTCAAAGGGAGAGGTGTAGACTTTGCGTACAAACTCTCTTTTGTCCAAAGGCAGGCCTATATTGCTGCACCAATAGCCAAAGTTATCGTTCAAATCCAGCGTGGCACTGGTACAGACCACTGAAGCAATTGGCCTGAAAAGCGCCTCCTGAAGCACAGACGCAACCTCAAGTGGCGCCTCGTTAAAATAGACATATTTGGCTTTTGCGTGCTTAACCAGCTCCAGATAGTAAATCCCTTCCTTCCAATCTTTCCGTAAAATAAAGCTTTTCAAGAACAATATATGATCAGAAATTCTAGAAATATGAACCTTTAGGTCCTCCGCCTTCATTTCAATGGCCTCATTGTCAGATTTTATTTTCATATAAAAATCCGCAAGCAGGGAAACCAGTTTTTCTCCGGCTTCCACCACATCAGAAGAGACCGTCCCACTTTTAGCAAAGACCTTTGGGGCGTTGTTATTATCAAGAAGTAAATGGTTTGAGTTTATAGAGTTAAGAATATCAGTGAAGATTAGATTCATTGTCTCTGAACGTTCCTTCAGAAGATCATAGGCACTTAGAATCTTCTCATAAAGGCTTCTGTCAGAGCAGAAAGGCAATAAATCATCCAAAAGTTTTCCATAACCGGCAGTTTTGGAGCTTTTCCTATCCTGAATATAGCCCAACTGACGCATTAAGGAATAAGAGTTGAAGGAATTGGTAAACAAATCAGTTGCAGTTGCTTCAATATTATGAGCCTCATCAATAATCAAATGGTTAAAGCCAGGAAGAACCGCGTCATCATCATAGGAGATATCTTCAGTGTATCTACTGTGGCTATCAACAAATAACAAATGGTGATTGCAGACAATAATTGATGCATCCGCCAATTTTCGCTTGGCCTTAAAGTAAAAACAATCCTTAAAATATGGGCACTTTCCATTTATGCAAAAATCCGAATCCGAGCAAACATTACTCCAGATATTGCTATCAATATGTCCCATAAAATCTTCTCTGAGACCAGTTTCAGACTCATTGGCAAAACGGTTTAGCTGAGCAATGTCAGAATTTGAATCATCTTTATACAGAGCAATGGAATCCACCTCAGCAGCAAGGCGCCTTAAACAAATATAGTGAGCCCTTCCAACAGCAAAAGCCACTGAACAGTCAACCTTGAGAATATCAAGTAGGTTTGGAATATCCTTATCCATCAACTGTCGCTGTAAATTAATGGTGGAAGTTGCAACCACAGTCCTTGTTTTGGCAGTAGGTTTGTTTTCAGTTTGTAAAATTGCAGGTACAAGATATGCAAAACTTTTGCCAATACCGGTTCCCGCCTCAATTGCTCCAATACAGTTATTTTTATAACAGTGAAGCACATCTAAGGCCATTTTTAACTGCCCTTCTCTAAATTCATAGTTCTTCAGGCCATTACAGAGAACCCCATCTTGGTCAAAAATTTCGTAGATTTGTTGTTCTGTCAATTGGAAGCCTCATACTCCTGAAGCTTTCTGATAACCGTCTTTCTTCCAAGCTCTAGAATATCGGCAGCCTTAGATTTGTTGCCTTTGCAATAAGTTAAAGTAGCTAAAATAATTGTTTTCTCAGCTGCTTCCATAGTTGTTCCCAAAGGTATTTCAATACAGCCGTCTTTTGAAGCATTACGAACAGTACTTGGTAAATCATCAAGTTCAATTACCTTTCCACGGCACATAACAACAGCACTTTCTATGCAGTTTCTAAGTTCCCTTATGTTGCCAGGCCAGTCATAACTAGAAAGCTTAGATCTAACTTCAGAAGAAAAACCTTCAACCATCTTGTTGTTTTCTTTGTTCACCTGATTTAGGAATTCAGTAGCCAAGAGGAAAATATCTTCTTTTCTCTCTCTAAGAGGTGGAACTTCAAGTTTAACAACGTTAAGTCTGTAATATAAATCTTCTCTAAAATTACCCTTTTTGATTTCTTCTTCCAAATTTCTATTGGTTGCGGCTATGACGCGGACATCGGTTTTAAGAGTCTTCTCGCCGCCCACTTTCTCAAACTCATGCTCTTGGAGGACTCTGAGTAGCTTAATTTGCGTGTTGGCGTCAATTTCGCCAATTTCATCTAGGAAGATAGTTCCGCCGTCTGCCAGCTCAAAACGCCCCTTTTTATCTGCAGTAGCACCTGTAAAAGCTCCCTTCACGTGACCAAAAAGCTCGCTTTCAAGAAGGTTAGCGTTAAGGGCAGCACAGTGGACTTTGATAAACGGCTTGTCATGCCGGTCCGAATAGTTAACTATAGTCTCAGCAACAAGTTCCTTACCAACCCCGCTCTCTCCGGTAATTAAAACCGATGCCCTAGAAGGGGCTATTCTCTGAATAGTATCCAACAGTTTTACCACGCCTTGGCTCTTGCCTACAATCCTTGTAAAACCATTTTGAATTCTCAGATTATCCAGTTCCTGCTTTAACTGGCGGTTGGTGTCTGCAAGATCCTTGTTGGACAGACTTTTCTTAATGAGAACGCCAAGATGATCCACGTTAACAGGCTTGGTTAAGAAGTCAACAGCACCGTTTTGCATAGCAACAACAGCTTCTTCAATGGTGCCATGTCCAGTAAGAACAATGACCGGAATTGTAGGATAAGTGGTAAAAATCTTCTTAAGGAGGTCCATTCCGGACATCTTTGGCATTCTTAAGTCAGTTATAACAAGGTCTACGGACTTTTCGTTTATAAGACGCCAGGCCTCTTCTCCGTCTTCAGCCTGAAGCCCGGTATAACCATCCAGCTCAAGGATAGAAACAAGCCCTTCTCTAATGTGTTTTTCATCATCTACAACAAGAATGGTTCTGCTCATTTTTCCTCCTGAGTCTCAGCGTTATACTGAATTCTGAATCTTTCTTCCTGTGGAATAGGAAGAGTAATTATAAACTGTGAACCTTCCCCTAGCGTAGATCTAACATGAATCTCTCCACCATGTTCTTTAATGATTTTAAATACAATGGTAAGTCCAAGACCATTTCCTTCTGACTTTGTGGTAAAGTAAGGTTCAAAAATCTTTTCCATCTGTTTTTCTGTCATTCCGCAACCGGTATCAGTTACCGTCAGAACTGCATTGGAACCCTCAAGATAGGTATCCAGCAGGATATTTTTCTCATTCTTGCAACAGTTCATAGCCTGAATAGCATTTTTTATCAAATTCAAAAGCACCTGTTGCATAAGGCCAACATCCATCATGACATTAGGCATTGAAGAAGCAAGATTTAAGGTCAGCCTAATTCCTCCGTCCTCTAATTCCTTTGTTGCTAGCTTAAGCACCTTATTGGCAAGGTCATTGAGGCTGTACTTTTCAAAATTCACCTTCATTGGCTTTACTGCAAATAAGAAATCAACTGCAATTGAATTTAGTCGCTGTACTTCTTCCTTCACAACGGACAAATTCTTCTGAGCTTCTTCTTTAGAAAGACAACCATCTCTTTCAATAAGTTTTTCCATTATCTGAACATACAGCAAAATAGAAGCTAAAGGATTTTTAATCTCGTGAGCCACCCCAGCGGCCATAGTAGTCATTGAGGCAAGACTCTCATTTTTTCTAAACTCATCCTTAAACTTATAAAAAATAGTAACATCACTTATGACAAAGAGCTGCCCATCAAAATCATCTATTTTCTTAGCATGAAAAGAAATGGCCTTACGGTCTAAATTAGGATTATCAAAATCAAAAGTTGCAGTACATTCTGCTTTGTCCTCTTTAAGGCACTTTCGCATAAAAGCAACAATATCTTTTTCCAGGAAGACCTTATCAATAGAACAATTGATGTATTTTCTTCTCTTATAAACAGGTACCAAGGTTGTGGCAGTTTTATTTAAATAAACCACAGTTCCAGCTTTATCAACAAGAACATAGCCAGTGAAGGCATTATCCAAGGCCAAATTGCGAAGCTTAAGTTCTGAAGTCTGGGTATCTATAATTCCTAAAATCTGCTCATCTGAAAGCTTTGAAATCTTGGAAGAAGCTTTGGAAACAAACGAATTCACCACAAAATCTCCTTAATCCTATAAACAACATAATCAAAGGTTAAACGTTTAAGCTGATTAAACGTCTTGGCCTTATTTAGCATAGAATTAATCTCAGTCAATAAATACTCGGCTTTACGAGGCTCTATCTGCCCCAATTCTTCCCCCTTGTAGAGCTCTTCAAGCACATGTTTAAAGAACAAATCCCAAGCCTTATTCTTCTCCAGCTCCGTCACTAGAGAAGGAATCTCCAGCTGCTTCAACGCTACCAGCGAATGAGCATCCTTCTTAAGACGCGCATCATCAATGCCAGAGCCACTTAAGAAAAACTGTTCCAAATTTTCATACTTATTAGGATCTACAAACAGGCTTGTAAGAATATAACGCGTCTCAGCTTTACCCAACGCATTGAATTTAAACTTACGTACTCTACTTAAAATGGTAGCCAGCAATCTTCCCGGATTTGCCGATATTATAACAAAATAGCTATCTCTTGGCGGCTCCTCCAGCGTCTTTAGCAGGGCATTAACCGCAGAAGGAAGTGCATTTTCCAGCCCCTCAATAATTATAAGCTTATTCTGCCCATCCATATCTGACGTGGCACACCAATCCCTGATAGCCCTAACCTGCGCAACAGAAATTACCCCACTTTTATTTGCATCCACCAGCGCCATTGCTTGCTTGGAAATCTGCTCCGTCAACGCATCCAGGGCCTTATCCTGAGCTGCATCCAAGCCCTCCAATAGCTCCCACAACTTAGCCGCATCCTCAAAGCGCTTTTTGGCCGTAGCCGTCTGCTCCTCCATCAACGCCCCATGATACTGCTGCAACAATATCCCGATATTTGCTTTCAAAAACTTCTTAGCAGCGTTATTCTTTGCCCTTTTTAGAAGACTAATAGCGGCCTGAATTCTATACCCGTGATTTCTATCAGAGACAATGATGGTATTTTCCTGTGGAATCTTTAAGGCTTCAGCCAGCGAACTTGCAGCGTACATTCTTCCACAAAACGATGGTCCAAAAAACAAAGAAGAGCTAGGAAAATTACCCTCTGCTACTAAAGCAGACAATTGTTGGGCAATTTGTGGTTGAGTTCTAGCTAGGCCCTCAAACATCAAACGAGCCCTCCAAAAGAATTAAAAAGCTCAACAAACCAAGTTCCAAACGGAAGAATTATCCTGTTAGACAAGAAGCTTTGTTCAAAAACGCTCTTTAGATTAAATAAATTCTGATAATCCAACAGATATTCTGCAAGAGCCACCAGTAAAATAGCCTCAATAAGGCCAAGTGCAAAACCTAAAAGATGGTCAACAAAATCTAGACTGGACTCTTCACAAATTCCACTTAGTGCCGTACCAATTGCCGTCATAACGGAATAGCCCACCATGAAAATCAAAAAATAGCTAATAAAGGCTGCAAACCAATACGGAAAACTTAGTTTTTCAACAAACACAGGAGCCAAAGATGCAGTAAACATGAAAGCTACAACAAAGCCAAGTACGTAGCCAAATTTTCTAGCAAGTTCGTCAATAGCACCCTTAATTGCGCCCCAGACTCCACCTATCATTAAAAGAACAAAAAGGATGTAATCAATTGTTGTTAAATATTCCATTTTCTCCCTCTAGCTTCTCTCTAATAGTATAAGAAATCACAGCCAATCTGACAACCAATCTTTCCTGTTTGAGATATTTTAGCTATAATTATCTTATGTCAATTTTTTCAAAATTATTCGGAACAAAAAAAGATAAGGACATTAAGGCCCTTAATCCTATAGTAGAGAAAGTAAATTCGTTCGAATCTTGGGCAAAAGCCCTCAAGGATGAGGATTTTCCCCTTCAAACAGCTAAATTTAAAGAAAGAATTAAGAACGGTGAAACACTGGATCAAATTCTTCCAGAAGCCTTTGCACTGGCTCGTGAAGCTTCCTTCAGAGTGCTGGGGGAACGCCATTATGACGTTCAAATCATGGGTGCCATTGTTCTTCATCAGGGCAAAATCCTTGAGATGAAAACCGGCGAAGGAAAGACTCTCACCAGCGTTCCTGCTGCGTATCTCAATGCAATAGAAGGAAAAGGAGTTCATGTAGTAACCGTTAATGACTACCTTGCCCAGCGTGATGCCCAATGGATGGGACCAATTTATAACTTCCTTGGCCTGACGGTGGGTGTAATTGTTTCCAACATGGACAATGAACGCAGACGACAAGCCTACAAGTGTGACGTCACCTACGGAACCAACAACGAATTTGGTTTTGATTACCTACGTGACAACATGAAGTTGCGCTATCAGGATAAAATCCAGCCCAAGCACCACTACTGCATCATAGACGAGATTGACTCCATTCTCATTGATGAAGCCAGAACTCCTCTTATCATCTCTGGCCCTGCAGATGACGATACCCAGCAGGCCATCAATGCAGAAAAGATTACCCCCTACTTTAAGGAATGTGAAAAAGATCCTGAAACTGGAGAATACCCAGAAATATCAGCCTTTGCGCGCTTTGAGGATGGGGCCAAGTTGGAGCCAGAAGGCGATTACATGTTGGATGAAAAGAGTCGTAGAGTTAGCTTCACCAAGCAGGGTATGGCCCACATGGAAGAGCTCCTTCACAGGATGAACATCATAACCGGCTCTCTCTATGACGATGAAAACTTCGAGTACATTCACTACGTAACACAGGCTATGGTTGCCAAGCACCTATATCACAAAGATACAGATTACGTTATTCAAGATAACCAAATTCAGATAGTAGATGAATTTACTGGCCGTATTCTGTATGGCAGACGTTACAGCGACGGACTACACCAGGCAATTGAAGCCAAAGAGCATATCAAGGTTTATGGCAAAAACAGAACTCTTGCCACTGTTACCTTCCAGAACTTCTTCAGAATGTATGACAAGATTTCTGGTATGACGGGAACGGCAGACACAGAAGCCACAGAGTTCGATTCCATCTATAAGCTTGATGTTGTTGTTATTCCAACCCATGTTCCAGTTCAGAGAGTTGACCTAGATGACCTTGTATTCCTCAACGAAGGTTTCAAATACAAAGCAATTTGCGAAGAAATCAAACGGGTTCACGAAACAGGACAACCAATTTTGGTTGGTACCGTTTCTATTGAAAAATCTGAACTCATCTCTGCCCTACTTAGAAAAATGGGCATTCCACATGAAGTTCTCAATGCAAAAAACCACGCAAGAGAAGCTTTAATTATTGAAAATGCCGGCGCCAAGGGTGCTGTCACCGTTGCAACCAACATGGCAGGACGTGGAACGGATATCAAACTTGGAGGTTCCCCTGATGCCCTAGCTCGTAAACTTTGTGGAACTGAAGCCTCTGAAGAGGAATTCAAAGCAGCAAAAGAAAAAACCAGGGCTCAGTGGCAGGCAAACTATGAGGAAGTGAAAGCCCTTGGTGGTCTTTACATCATGGGTACGGAACGTCACGAATCCCGCCGTATAGATAACCAGCTTCGCGGAAGAAGTGGTCGTCAAGGCGATCCCGGAACTTCCCGCTTCTACGTCAGTTTTGACGACAACCTGCTACGTTTGTTTGCCAAAGACAACATCAAAGCCATGGTTGGCAGACTTGGGATGAACACTGGAGAGCCTATTGAACACTCCATGGTAAGCAAGGTAATTGAAAGTGCTCAAAAGAGAGTTGAAGAACGCAACTTTGACATAAGAAAGCATCTTCTTGAATACGATGATGTTCTCAACGAGCAGCGTAACTTCATCTACTCTCAACGAGATGAAATCCTTCTGGATAAGAACCTCATTGAACGTGCCCTTAACGCCTGTTTTGAATTTGTGGACGAAGTTGTAGACTCTTGTGGCAAAAATATTAGCGAGCTTCACAAGGGCTTAATGGACAAAATTGGCTACGACTACCAGCCAACAGCTGAGGATGAAACTCTTTCGAAGGAAGCACTTGCTAACAAAATTAAAGACTTTGTCCGCAAGAATGTTGAAGCAAAGGTTGCAATTGTAGGTCCTGACCAATTTAGTGAATTTATTCGCCAAATCTATTTAAGACAAATAGATAGCAGATGGCAAAATCACCTTGAAGAGCTAGAAGACCTTCGGGATTCCGTAGCCCTTAGATCCTATGCTCAGAAGAATCCTCTTCTTGAGTACAAACTTGAAGGTTTTGACATCTTTGATGCAATGATTGATCAAATCAAGTCCTCAGTTGCAAAGACAATTGTTAGAGTCCAAATTAGACTTGAAGCACAGCCTCGACCAGCTCAGACCCGCAGAACGGTTGAGTCTCACGCCTCAATTCCAAGTGCTGGCAGCGCGCTAGGTTCAGGTCCTAGTGGAAATGTCCATGGCTCACTGCCACAGGGTCCACGTGCTGGAGTTCCAAGGCCAACGGCTGAAACTGCAAAAATTCAAGTAGTTCGTTCAACTCCAAAGATTGGACGTAACGACCCCTGCCCTTGTGGAAGTGGTAAAAAATACAAAAACTGCTGCGGTAGGAACCAAGGAGTTTAAGACTTTGATTTGAGTTTAAACATTTTTGACCATTTCTTTGCAAAAATGTTTATTTTTGGCCCTTTTTGACAAATTTTTTAAAAAAAGGGCTACTCTGCTAGTCAACTAGCTAGCTACTCTGCTAGTCAACTAGCAAATACTCG
>CAVCYP010000032.1:7479-8685 GCA_963606545.1 Sphaerochaetaceae bacterium | reverse complement strand
CAAGAGGAGAAAATATGCCTTGTGAAAATCCACTAGCCCAGCGTGCAAGATTCCAAGAAATGGTTAAATATTCAAAGACCCTGGCAACCCCACATGTAATTGTTGATTTACAGCTAATTAAAGAATATTACCAGCGCATGAAAAAAGCCTGCCCCTATGCAGACATCTATTTTGCACTTAAGGCCTGTCCCCTCAATGAGATAGCAACCATGCTTTATGGCATGGGTTCAAATTTTGATATAGCAAGTAGATATGAGCTTGACCAAGTCCTAGCTCTGGGCGTTGATCCAAGCCGAATCTTCTACGGCAACCCAATCAAAAAAGAGGAGGATGTAGCCTACTTCTGGTCCAAAGGCGTCACGACCTTTGCCAGTGATTGTGAAAACGATGTTCGCAAAATTGCCCGCGTAGCCCCCGGCGCCAACGTGTTTTTCCGAGTCCTCTTACCAGCAAGCAACAGCGCAGACTGGCCACTTTCGCGCAAATTTGGCTGCCACAGCTCCATGGTCCTAAAGCTCATCCAACTTGCCCAAGAGCTGGGCCTCAACCCCATTGGCCTATCCTTCCACGTAGGCTCACAGCAACGCGATGTCACCGTCTGGGACACCGCACTGGCCATGTGCGCCTCAATTTTCGCGCAAGCGCCCTGCCAACTAAGTCTGATTGACATGGGCGGTGGTCTTCCAGCCCGATACGTCTACGAAACTATGAGCTTAGAAAACTATGGCTCAATTATTGGTTCTTACATTGAAAAACACTTTCCTGATGCCAAATTACGCCCTCGTTTTGTTATGGAACCTGGCCGTAGCCTTGTTGCAGACAGTGGAATTTTAGCCTCAACAGTTGTTGAAGTTGCAAACAAGGGCGGAGACGAAGATTACCGCTGGGTATTCTTGGATACAGGCAAGTTCAACGGCATGATTGAGACAATAGATGAAAGCATAAGATACAGCAACGTCTGCTCCTGTGACATGAATTGCACCCAGAAAACGGAGCCAGTTGTACTAGCAGGACCTACCTGCGACAGTATGGACATTATGTACGAGAAAGAAAAATACCCCTTACCTGTGAACCTCAAAGCCGGAGACAGAATCTACTTTTTGGCAGCAGGCGCCTACACAGCAAGCTATGCAAGCGTATGCTTCAACGGTTTTCCACCAATTAAGACCTACGTTTTTAAGTGAGCTGGGCCTTGTGCCCCTAGCC
>CAVCYP010000032.1:0-7458 GCA_963606545.1 Sphaerochaetaceae bacterium | reverse complement strand
CCCTGGCCTAGAAACCTAGTCAAAATCAGCTCTTAGAGAAATCTGTGGTGAAAATTGGACTGTCCTCATTAAGGTGATTTGAGTTGAAAACATTGTAATCAAACCAAGGGAAAAGGTTGTCTCGCTTCTCTGCTTTGACAAGCCACTCAGTGTTGACAGCATTTCTGCACATATTTTCATAAACCAAATTTACGTTCTGCAGATGACCCTCAAGACGCTTTTTGGCGTACTCCTCACTGGTGTGATTATGGATGATAAAAGACCAATCACTTGCCATGAGAAGCAAAGTCTCCCTAGCTGCCTGAGCCAAGAAACGTTGCTTAAGAGAACTCTGTTTTGGGAACCTGTCTGCAAGCTCAGTAATATGCTCAAGAGCCTTGAAAATATGCCTATAAGCCCATGCATTAGAGCTACTGTCCACCCAAACTTGAGAATAACCGCCCTCTCCCCATGTGGAGTAAGCAGGTCTAAGGGTATCAACCTTTTCATCAAGAGCAATAATCTCACCTGGAGTTGTAAGCTGCATAGAAGGATCCAAAGCAACCTTGCGAATAACCTGTTCCAACCACTGAACCCCCTCAAACCACCAGTGGCCAAAGAGCTCAGCATCAAAACTGACGGTATAGACAGGATCGTTTGTCAAATAAGGCGCAACAGAAGAACCCATAGACTTCACCTGGTAGAGGAAGTTACTTGCATGAAGGTCAACCTTTGCACTAGCCTTCTCTGGGTTGTAAATAACTTTATCTGAAGTCTTACCTGTGATAGCCCAGTACTTAAAGCCGGTGAAAACTCTCACCTCTGGCTCATGGATATAAGGACCAATGTATTCCAATGGAAGGTCATAACCAATGTCTCTGTAGAACTCACGGTAATCGGGATCACAGGGATAGCCCTCAGTGGAGGACCAGACAAGGCTGGCTAGGTGGTAATCGCGGGCAAAACAGTACAGGCCGTTGGGGCATTTGATAGGTGCAAAACAGCCCTGCTTTGGTTCATCTTGAGAGAGCACAAAAGCATGCGAGCTAAGAGAAATCCACTTAATGTTTTGTCTAGCAAGTAAATATTCAAGCCCAGGGTAATAGCCACATTCAGGAAGCCAAAAACCTTCTGTCATCTTATCAAACGTTCTAAGATGATTCATAACACCAGTTTCTATCTGAGCATTGACAGCAATAGGATAATCCTTGAAGGCTGGCAAGAAAGCATGAGTTGCCGTTGTGGTAATAAGCTCAAGATAGCCAGCATTAGAAAGCTCATTGAAAGCCTGCAAAATATCTTGATTCCAATTGTTATAAAATTGGATATTTTCATTTATAGCATCAACATATTTTTGAGCCAAAGCCTTAACTTCAGGCTGCTTTTCAAGCCTGTCAAGCTCTTTATATCCCAGCTCAAGATGCTCATTCATATAAGCAGCAAAACGTTCTTTAAGAAGCTCATCAGAAAGCATTGCGCACAAAGTTGGCGAAAGCGAGAACGTAAGTCTAAACTTAATGCCCTGCTCTTTGAGCTTGAACATCATCTTCAAAAGAGGGATATAAGACTCATTGATAGCCTCAAAAAGCCAGTCCTCTTCCAAAAATTTAGGATATTCGGGATGACGCACAAAAGGAAGATGAGCGTTGAAAATAAAGTTAATTCTATCTGTTCTCATCACTTAGCCTCCAAAAGTTCTCTAACCTGTCTGTTATTTATAACCGAGCCCTCTTTTGTGAACATAGAAGAAAACAGCACGTTAAACTTAGCCGGATCCTCCAGAACCTCAAGGTGATCTGAAAGCCAGCTCTTTTTCACAGAAATCACATTACTCTGCGCCAAAAGCTCTTCTTCTTTGCCCATTTGCGCCACCAAAAGCGCCCTGTAATCCTTTCCAGCCCAAGGCAACTCCACGCTCCAGTCCACATCCTCCTTGGAAATCCCAATATCGAACGTGTCCTCTTGTACCCCATTACTACCCAAAACCGATACTCTTAAAACAAGCTCAGCGCATTTTTCTTCCAGTTCTGCCATGGTATTTGGAGCGATATTCCAAAAGGCATAGGCCCAGTTTGAATCTTTGGACAAAAGATAGACCGATGTCTCATTATACGAAGAAGGAAGCTCTTCTACTCCCGGAAAGCCAAATGAACCATTATACTCAGCGCTTGTGAGTGTTTTTACATACCTGTGACCGGCCGAGTTCTCTGAGATTCTCTCAGAGCCCTCCTCATCATCAAATGTATCTTCAATTGATTCAATAAGTTCTTCCCTTGAAAGACTTTCCCAATCTTCAATATCCCGTTGTTGAGCTATGACCCTAAGTTCTGCATCAGTTAGGGTTTCAATGTCTACAAGAACCATACGAGCTCCCTCTTTTGTGAAAAATTTTAGAAAAACATTTGTATTTAGTCAATTAACCCACCACCCAACATTTTGCGGGCATGTTCAAGGGAAACGGAGGATTCATCGCCACTTAGCATTCTGGCAATTTCATGTACCCTGTCCTCGCCAGAGACAACCTTAAGATGCGAATAAGTCCTACCCTCAACAACCTTCTTTGAAACTACCATTTGAGTGTCAGCCTTACTTGCAATACTGGCAAGGTGTGTAATAGCAATAACCTGCTTCTTTTGAGCCAAAGCTTCAATACATTGAGCAAGACTTAGTGCAACAGAGCCACCAATTCCGGAATCCACCTCATCAAACACTTGAGTCTGAATTGAATCAGAAGTAGCCAAAACCGTCTTTAGAGCAAGCATAACACGGCTCAGTTCACCACCAGAAGCAATTGCCTTGATTTCTTTCATGGGTTCTCCAGGGTTGGCAGAAATAACAAAACTAACCGCATCAGCGCCAAAAGAATTTGGTTTTTCCAACGGCTGAACTTCAATTGCAAACTGTGCGTTTGGCATACCTAGTAGCCTTAAAACGTCACAAATGCCCTTCTCCAGTTGTGAGGCGGCCGCTTTCCGGGCCAAAGTCAAAGCAGCACAAATATCCTTAAATTGCTTTTTCTGCAAAGAAATAGCCTTATCACACTCAGCAAGTTTATCTTCAAAATTCTGAGATAGCTCAATTGACTGTTTTGCCTTATTGGCAAAAGCTATTACCTTTTCTAACGTTGGACCATACTTTCTCTTTAATTTCTGAAGAACAGCAAGCCGGTCTTGCATGCTGTTAATGGCATCTTGGGAAAAATCGACAGAGCTCAAATAATCTCTAAGGCCTTCAGAAATGTCATCCAGTTCAATCCTTGAACCTTCAATTCTTGCGGTAAAATCGTTAAGTTTTGAGTCCTTTTTTGCTGCCTTTGAGCAAAAGCCAGAAGCGTTGTACAAAAGTCCAACCGCCTCTTTAAGCTGGTCCGTACACATTGTTACATTTTCATATATAGACTCAAATTGGCTTAAAATTTTGACTTTTTCAGACAGAGAATCATCTTCATAGGCATCTACAAGTTTTGCACTTTCAATTTCATCTAGAGCAAACTTTAAATAATCTTCTTGCCTGCGCGCTTCTTCAAGTTGTAAAGCAAGCTCCTCTTTTTGAGAAATCAAATGGCTTAGAGCTTTATAACTTTCAGCGCAAGAAGTTAAAAGCGCATTAGTTTTGGCGTAAGAGTCTAGGATTTTGCGCTGTTTATCGGCATGAAGGAGGCTTTGGTGCTCGCTTTGACCGTGCATATCAATCAGGCTGTCTGCAAGGTGGCAGAGGTCTTGGCGCATGAAAAGTTGGCCTTGAACGTAAATCATGGAGCGGCCCGAGGCTTTGACGGTGCGTTTGATGAAGAGGACGCCGTCTTCCGGCTCAACGCCTTTTTCTTGAAGCCAAGGTAGAATTTCGTGGTCAGCAGGAATGGAAAGCACGGCGTTGATTACAATCTCGTCTGCGCCGTTACGTATTGCAGAAGTGTCAGCTTTTTCGCCCATGAGAAGCCCTAGAGCACCAAGGATGATGGATTTTCCGGCTCCGGTTTCTCCGGTTATGACGTTAAAGCCTTCTGAGAAGTCTACGCTTAGGTTTTCAATGAGGGCATAGTTCTTAATTTCGAGATGCTCAAGCATTAAAGCCTCCAGCCCAGCCCAGTTTATCCCGCAAAACTTCAATTGAATTACGTCTAGCATTGACTAAAAAGATTGCACTACAGGAGCTTTTTTGAACGGTAACCACGTCCCCTTCTTGAAGTTCAAATAAGCCGTGTCCGTCAGCCGATATTGCAATTGCAGTCCTTTGAGCTGGAATATCCACCCTCAAAACGGACTTATCATGTACCACAAGAGGCCTTACGCTCATGGCAAAAGGACAAATTGGATTGACAATAATTGCATTCATGGAGGCATCCAAGATTGGACCCCCGGCGGCTAAACTATATGCAGTAGAGCCCATTGGAGTTGCAAAAATTATGCCGTCAGATTTAAGCTCTGCCGCCCTAACCCCATTAATGGTTAAAGCTAGATGCACTAGTTTTGACATAGAACAGGCCCCAATTGTCATATCATTTAAAGCATTAGCTTCAAAAACAATCTTACCGTTGCGCTGAACCTTAGTTTGAAGCATCATATGCTTAGTTGGAACAAAGCGGTCTTCAATAAAATCATTAAAAACCTCTTTATACTCACTTGCGGAAGTGTTGGTTATATAGCCAAAGGTTCCAAGGTTCACCGCCATAATAGGGACCTTCAGTTTTGCAAGAGCACTTGCACAGGTCAAAACCGTACCATCTCCACCTAGCGATATAGCTAAATCTGCCTTAGAAACCTGAACTAAGCAGTCATCCATAGTAGAAGAAAGCTGAACAAAAGTTGTAGAGATATTCTTACTAGAGAAGAACTTACGCATATCATCTGCCAACGCTTCTGCTCCAGGTTTTGTTGAGTTTACAAAGATTATTATGTTTTTAACTACCATGGCCTACCTTCTTGGGCAACTTTCAAACCATTATAACCAGCTTTTAAGGCAAGTGGGAAATAATCTTTGAAATCAAATCAATTTCACTGTTCTTCAAAAAAGGATAAACAGGGAAAGAAACTGTTCTGTAATAATAAGAGGCGGCAACGGGGAAAGCTTCAAACGGATCTCCATCGTAACTTTTAATCAAACAATCCTCAAAAGCCAACTTTACCGGTACATCATGCTTGGCTGCAAACTTGATAGTTTCATCTGGTTTAGAATCCAAAAACACGGCAAAACCGCTACAATTTGACTCAAAATCTATCAGTGCCAAGCCAAACTGTTTATGCCTTGTTTTAGAAAGCCCCTGCTGGTACAGCTTCACAATCTCCCGCCGCTTTGCACTATTGGCCTCCAAATTCGCCAGCTGCACATAGCCCAAAGACGCATTTAAATCCGGCATCTTCACGTACTTGGACGGTCTTTTGCCTCTAAGTGCGCTAACCAGCTCATTCTTTGCCCCCACGGCGCAGCCCCCTCCAGAGGATACAACCGAGTCCTCTTCAAAGGCACAAACCACAAGCTGTCCCACGGCACCAGCATAGCCATCCTCCTTCAAATGACTGCCAATACTTTCACTGATATCTTCAATGACTTTGACACAACTATAGTCGCAAAGCTCAGCAAAGGTGGTTTTTTCATTGTATTTCATAGGAATTGTGCCATAGTTTTCATAAAGCAAAAGAATTTCTGCACCGGATTGTTGCACTAAATCTTCCCTTGGGCAGCCGTTTTCTTTATCCACATCAACATAGACAAGTTCTGCACCAAGGCTCTCAATTACTGTTTTATAAATTTGAGGCGACAAGGGTGATACGGCAACCTTTGTACCTGCAGTTGCGCCAGCCATTTGAAGGGAGGCTGCAAGACAATCGGGATAGGTGCGGTAAGAGGAAGAGGAGACGGTTTTGACGGTCTCTGAATAGGCTTGCATGAAGGAGAGGACTTTCTCGCCTGGGCCTATTTTTTCGTCTACCATAGTTTGGAGGACGCTATCCATGTCTTTACGCTTTAAAGTTGGCTTGTAGAAACGAATCATGCGCTAATTCTACTTAAACAGCGCCCTTTTTTCAACGCATTCTAATTGTGGATTGGCTATTGATGTTATAGAATGAAAAGCTAGGAGGCTTGAGGATGCTCAAACTTAATAAGAAAAGAACCTGTCTCATTGGGTTCGCGTTTTTTGGAATTCTTCTGCTTTGGCAGGTTTATGATTCGTGGTGCCCTACACTACTTACAGAGATTATAAAAACAAGACTTGGAGTTGAATCTGAGCTTGAGATTCAATGGATTGTTGGAATTATCATGGCCTGTGATAATTTGGCAGCTCTTATTCTTCTACCTATCTTTGGTTCGTTATCGGATAAGACCAAAACTCCAATTGGAAAGAGAATGCCTTTTATCTTGGTTGGAACCTTTGTCTCTGCTATTGCCTTCCCTTTCATTCCTCTGTTCTTCCATTTGAACAAGATTGGTGCCATGGTAGCAATGATGGCAGTGGTCTTGGTCTTTATGATGATGTACCGCAACCCAGCAGTTGCTCTCATGCCAGATATCACTCCAAAACCACTTAGAGCCAAGGCCAATGGCATTATCAACATCATGGGCTATCTTGGTGGTGCTTTTGCAACAGTTCTTGGAATGGTCTTTGTTCTTTCCAGCTACATTAAGGGTGAAAAGAACCTCCTGGTTATTGAAATGCCTTTTGTGATTGCTTCAGTTCTCATGGTCATTTCTGCATTAGTTCTATTCTTTACAATAAAAGAAAATAAACTTGCTGTTGAACTTAAAGATGAAATGGATGAAGGTGAAAAGCTTGCGGCAATTGAAGATCCAGTTGATGATGACAAACCAATGTCCAAAGCCAACAAGATTATGCTTCTTTCAATTCTTGCTGCTGAGTTCCTCTGGTTCATGTCTGACAACGCGCTTGGAACCTATTTGAACAACTTTGTTATCTATGCTCTTGGCTCTGCCTCCAGCAAGACCTCCAACCTAGTCATCTTTGGTGGTGCTGCCTCTGTTGTTGGTTTTGCTACTGCTGGCTACATTGCAGACAAGGTTGGAAGAAAATGGACCATCTCAATTGGTCTTTGTTTGACCTTTATTGGTTTGATTCTTATGTGTTTTGTTAAAAAGAGTGCTGCCACCTACACAGACAAGGCTGGAACCGTTTATAACGTATTCCCAACTTTGCTTCTTGTGGTTTGGATTATCAAAGGCTATGGCATGGCGCTGGTTCACAATTGCTCCTTCCCAATGGTAGTTGAGCTTTGTTCCTCAAAGAATATTGGAAAATTCACTGGTTACTACTATGCAGCTAGCATGAGTGCTCAGACAGTCACTCCAGTTCTCTTAGGCCTCATTCTTAAGGCTCATGGAGCTTGGAGCATTCTTCCTAAGTATGCTGCAACCCTTACTTGTGTAAGTCTTTTAGTATTCACAATTTGTGTTAAAAATATTAAATCAACAAAAGTGGCTAATGCTAAAGGCTTAGATGCTCTTGGGGATAATGACTAAAATTGC
>CAVCYP010000031.1:19533-21350 GCA_963606545.1 Sphaerochaetaceae bacterium | reverse complement strand
ACTTCAAAGTACCAGCTTTCCACTTCTTCTTTTCCGTACCTATCTTGAATAAAGCAAATGAATTTTTCAATAAGAGAGGTCCAAAGTTCCATCTTTTTGGGCATCTCAATGTTGTTACGGTATCGCAAACCCACTTTCTTGCCTTTTGCAATGACACTAGGCATGAAAGAAAGCTCTACAAAAGGTTTGACTCCGCATTTCAAAACGTTATCAAGGACGTTGGCCACCTGTCTGAAACTAAGTTCGTTTATACCCTTTGCGTAGGGCATATTTGCAAAGTTAAAGTAATCCTTGAGGTTCTGAATTACTAACATGTCATCATCAAAGAGGCCGTGAAAACGGATATATTTTATGCCAAGCTCTTCGTGGGCAAGCTTGATGTGCTCGCAGACATCGGTTCTGAGCATTTGAAAAGCATGATCGTTGCCAAGTCCCATCTGCCAAGAAAAATCAGTTGGTACACATTTTGTATTTCTATCAATTTCAAGCTTCATAACTCTTCTCCATTTGTCTCAATTATGTGTTTATATTCCCAGGCAGAATCCTTGATGATTCGTTTTCCGGTTTTAAAGTCTACATAGATAAGTCCAAAGCGCGGATCATAGCCCTCTGCCCACTCAAAGTTATCCAGCAAAGACCAATGAAGATAGCCTAATATTGGCACTCCTTCATTGTTAACTCTTTTCAATTCAGAGAGATATCGTTTTATAAAATCTGTGCGGTTTGGATCCTGAACAGAATTGCCAACAGACACTGCATCATTTGCAGCAAGGCCGTTTTCTGTAATCAGGATTGGAAGTTTGTATTTCTCATAAACGAACTTAACATTCCAGTACATGCACTTTTCATCTATTATCCAGCCCAAAGAGTTCTTTGGTTCTCCTACTGGAGGCTTTTCTCCACCGCCCCACTCAGCATAATTGTAACTAGTGTAAATATTGAGCCCAATGAAGTCTAAGGGTTGATGAATCAACGGCATGTCTTTTTTCTTGCTAGAAAAAATACCATACGCTTTAACCGGCTTTCCAAGAAGCATGGGATCCATCCACCATTTGTTTCCCATAAGACCATTGCCTTCTTCCAAAGTCAAACGTCTGGCCTTATCTATTTCTTCTTTGCTATGATCTTTTGGAACCCATGCACCAGTTGAGAAAGCAACACCAACTTTGACTTTTTGTTTTGCCTCTGTTCTTAAAATTTTCACCGCTTCAGCTGAGGCCAGCATTGCGTGTTTTGACAACTTTGAAAGCGCCAAATAATCTCTCTTGAAGGGCGCATGAACCCCCTGCAAATAGGCATTCATAATAAAGCAACCAGGCTCATTTATGGTAATCCACCACTTTACTCTATCAGACAAAGCAGAGACCAAAACTTTAGTATAAGCCTTAAAATATTCAACAATTCTTTTATTCAGCCATCCACCCTTTTTGAGTACCCATAATGGCATATCCCAGTGAAAAATTGTAACTATAGGCTCAATCTGGGCCATCAAAAGCTCATCCACAAGATCCGAATAAAACTTAAGTCCTTCCTGATTCACAACTCCTTCAGCCGGCATTACTCTGGGCCAGGAAATTGAAAATCTATAAGCCTTAAGCCCCATTTGCTTCATAAGAGCAACATCTTCCTTCCAGTGATGATAGTGGTCGCAGGAGACATGACAGTTCTCTCCGTTTTTTATTTTCTTCTCAGGTGCAACATCCCAGATAGACGGGCTTTTGCCACCCTCCTTCCAGGCCCCTTCAATCTGTGGCGCAGAGGTAGCTGCTCCCCAAATAAAATCCTTTGAAAAACCTGACTTACTCATTTTTGCCTCC